>DQVD01000068.1 GCA_015661935.1 Desulfocapsa sulfexigens
AATAGCGATACCATTGCAGCTATTTCAACTCCGCCTGGATCCGGTGGGATAGGCATTATCCGTATGAGTGGGGCGCAATCCCTTGCGCTCCTGCAAACAATCTTTCACCCCCTCGATAAGAGTTGTTCTTTTGACAGCCATCATATGTACTATGGACACATAGTACACCCCGATACCAACAAATCCCTAGATGAAGTGCTGGCTGTATTTATGGCCTCTCCAAAGACATATACCCGTGAAGATGTGGTGGAAATCCATTGTCACGGTAATGTTCTTGTGCTGCAGTCCATTTTGGAACTGCTTCTTAGCCTCGGCGTACGCCTTGCTGAGCCCGGAGAGTTTACCAAACTTGCCTACTTAAACGGAAGAATTGATCTCACGCGTGCGGAAGCTGTTATCGATATTCTTTCAGCAAGAACCCGCAAGGGCATGGAGATGGCACTGGATCAACTTGGTGGAAGTTTGTACGTCCAGGTTGATGCCATTCGATCTTCTCTTGTGCAAATGCGTGCTGTGGTGGAAGTAGCCATTGATTTTCCTGATGAGGATATTGAAATTGTCAATTATACAGCTCTTACTCAGCAGGTACGTGATGACGTTCTGGTTCCTCTTGAACGTTTGCTTCGTCAGGCAGAAGAGGGAAAGATTTTCCGTGATGGTGTATCCGTAGTTATTGTGGGGCTGCCAAATGTAGGGAAATCCAGCCTTTTGAATACCCTGTTGCAGGAAGAGCGGGCTCTGGTAACAGCAATTCCCGGGACCACCCGCGATACCATAGAAGAATACCTTGATATCCAAGGGGTTCCCGTACGTTTTGTTGATACTGCAGGTATCCGGGAGGGTGCCGACGAAGTGGAAGTGCTGGGAATCGAGCGTGCCAGAAAACAGATTGATCAGGCTGATCTTGTTCTTTTTATGCTTGATGCACAGAAAGGGATATGTGAGACAGATCGGCAGCTTTTTGAAACTGTGAATCATAAGCCTTTGCTCCTGCTTGCAAATAAAACAGATATTGCCCGTTCTTCTCTGTCACTAAACTCTTTAGGACCTGGTTATACGGCCATTCCCCTTATTCAGATTTCTGCAAAACAGCAACAGGGTATTACTGAATTAAAAGAGGCAATTTTCAAAGCAGTAGTTGGCGGCAGGGAGCAGTGGCAGGAAGAGGGATGCGCGCCAAATGTGAGGCATAAGTCAGCTCTTCAGCAAGCCTGTGACGCTGCCATTAGACTTGGTGAAGGTTTGGAGTTGAGAGTAACCAGTGATCTTCTGGCAATTGATCTGCAGGATTGCCTGGATCAGCTCAATACCATTGTGGGTATCACCACAACCGAAGATGTTCTGGATGTGATTTTTGAGCAGTTTTGTCTGGGAAAATAAGGTGAGGAGATTTAGGAACAGTTTTTTTGTCTGTTTAATCTCTTTACTCTCTCTTGGTAGTAGTCTTGTTTTTGCTCAATCGAGTCTTGCTGTAAATCAGGCTCCCACCATTTTATCCGATATTCTTAAAAATCAGTTAGCTGGGAAAAATGGAAAAAGCGGGGCTCAGCTCCTGGAAAAGGGGGAAGAGTCTCTTCTGGCCAGAGCCTGGCTTGCCGATCATGCCGATAAAACCATAGATGTCCAATATTTTATCTGGAGCAGTGATAATATCGGTATTCTTGCCGCTGAATTTTTGTTGCGGGCTGCAGAACGCGGGGTACGGGTACGAGTAATTGTTGACGACCTTATGATTGATGCTCCTGAGTTTTCCATGCTTGCCTTGGCAGCTCATCCCAATATTGAAATAAAAATCTATAACCCCCAACATTCAGTTGGAGTTTCAAAAGCAAGACGACTTTTTAATATGCTGGCCGATTTTCGGGCCTTTAATCAGCGAATGCACGACAAGACCATGATTATTGATGGCGCGGTGGCTATCACCGGAGGCCGGAATATGGCTGCTGAGTATTACGATTATAATCAGGAATATAACTTCAGGGATCGGGATATGTTACTTGTCGGGCCAGTTGTTCAGGAAGCTGCACGTAATTTCACAGCTTTCTGGAAAAGTTCGCTGGCGGTGACGGTTGATGAGACCCTGGGGGATCCGACAAAAAGACTGACGCCTGAACGAGTTCAGGATTTCTATAAAGAATTGCATAACTATGCTGCAGATTCCAGTAATTTTACTGATGAAGTACGTTTAACCCTTACTGACTTACCCCATAAATTTTCGGTTTTACTCTCTGCTCTTGTCTGGGATGATATTGAGTTTATTCATGATAAACCGGGAAAGAACTCAGGAGAAAAAGGCCTTTCCGGAGGAGGTGATACCACAAGACGTTTAACCCGCATTCTTGAACAGGCAAAAGAGAGAGTGATTATTCAATCGCCCTATCTGGTGATGCCTGAAGGTGGTATTGAGTTTTTTGCTCGTCTTGTGGGTAAAGGTGTTAACGTAAAAATTATAACTAACTCTCTTGCTGCAACCGATAATCTGCAGGCTTTTAGTGGATATCTCAAACAACGTAAAAAGATATTAAAGGCTGGTATCAAAGTTTATGAATTTAAACCTCAGCCCATGATTCGTAAAAAACTGATTGATAGACTGTCCGCTCTTGAAAAATCAATTCCTGTTTTTGCAATTCATGCAAAAAGTATGGTGGTTGATGGAAAAACTTTATTTGTTGGTACCTTTAACCTTGATCCTCGTTCTGCCAATCTTAATACCGAGGTCGGAGTGCTTGTTGAAAACCGGCAGCTTGCAGCTCAGGTGGAACACTCTATCCTGACCGATATGGAGCCAGAAAACAGTTGGGAAACTATCCTTACAAATCCTGACCGCAATGCTCCATTCTATAAGCGGTTGAAAATCTTGTTCTGGGGATTGTTTCCTTTGGAACCATTGTTATAAAAAAGTATAAACATCCTGCGATCATTCCAGCCCCATGGGCACCGGGAACACTATCCCAGCTCAGATGCGTGAAGAGTGCCTGCTGAGTAGAGGCTTCGACGATGCTTTTCACTACAGCAGCAATACCGATGAGTGGAAGAACAGGATGTTTGTTTTCCCGCCAGAGGATGAACAGTAAAGCGCTGAACAGCCCATTAAGTATTCCTGAGAGACCGCAGTAAAGTGTCAAATCCGTTTTAAAAAACCACAGCCAGCTGCTGACTCCAATGCAGCTGATAGCCAGCAGACCGAGAAGTCTGGTTCCAAGACGTTGTTCAAGTAAGCTGCCGAGGATGAAAAGAGCAGTAATATTCCATCCCAGGTGTGCAAGGTCACAGTGGACAAAGTGGCTGCTGAGCAGTCTCCAGATCTCTCCATTCTCTATGGCAGTACGATTGTATATCAGTGTATCCGGTACTGCACCGAGTATCAGGAAGAGCAACGCACTTCCCAGGAAAATGGTAAAGCTCAGCCATGGCATATTGAGAGAAGTTTTTTCTGAGGTTGTGTTTAAGCGTTTCATAATGAGAAATAGAAGCATTGTGTTGTTGGTAGCTCCCGCCACCTTTTTTTGAGTGGAGGGAGCCTGGAAAACGAATTGAGCTAACCTTGTCTTCGATAGCCAAGATAAACCAAAGGAAGAAGAAGGAGTATCGCCCATGGATCAATGGCTCCTGCACCACCGCCAGAGTTTCTTGTTGTGGGACGTTTTTGCTGCTGGAACATTGGTGTGGCATTATCAACTCTACGGCTGCTGACACTACTCTTTGCCCGTTGTTCCTGAGCAGCAAATTCCTTTTGGAGACGTTCTCTGTTATTGCGTACAATTCCCAGCTGTTGAAAGACTTCATCCCGAACCACAACCATGGAGGTGTAATCGGTGACAAGACCATACTCCACTCCAATATCACTTATGGCTGCCTTGCTGTCCGTGTCTTCTCCAAAATTCTCCATTTCGCGATTTAACTGTTCGATGGTGGCATAGGCCCAGAGTCTCTCTATCTCAGGATTTGCTGTGGATTGTTCAGGAAAAATAAAGCGTGTCTGGTAAATTTTATTCTCACCTGAGATCTTACCGCTGAGGCTGACTGTGGCTTCTCCGCCACCATAATAATGACCAAATATAATCAGCTGCTGACCTCGATAAATAGAACCTATTTTCTCAGGATTGATATCAAATGTTTTGATCCCTTTAATTTTCATTTTGGCACCATGAAGAGCTTCATGGGTGACCTTTGACTTAGCAAGAAGAATTGAACCCACTATGTCATCGCTGTTTGAAATACTTATGGAAAAACCGTTTGAGGCATCTGTAAGTGCTGTAAGCAAGGGTCGGTTGGCACTGTTTCCCATAATGAAGGTAAAGAGTCGTACATCGTGACGCTCTATTAATTCTATAAATTGTTTCTGCCTGGTGACCCCGACATTGGCAACACCATCAGTAACCAGTAAAATTGCGCTTGTTCTGTCACTGTCCAGTTTCTTCAGCCCAAGTTTCAGGCCGTCATAAACATTGGTACCGCCGGTGGGGGATATCAGTTTTACCTTGTTGATATATTTTTGAACGTTTTCCGGGCTGGCTGTGACATATCCTCTGGTGAGTTCTGATGCGGAATTGTTGAAGAGTATGATTCGAAAACGTTCGTTGGCAGACATCTTTTCCAGGGCCTGGCTTACTCCTTCTGCCAGAGTGTTATATTTGCCCTGCATGGAACCTGAGATATCTAAAATAAAGATCCAGTCCCGTCCTGTATTAATGGGTTTCAGATCCATTGCCGGGGTGACTGTGATCATAAATGTTCCGCGTTTTCCTGTTTCCGGTTTATAGGTCACCAGATCCACGGATCCTGGAAGATTGTCAATATGGCGATAATAAACCACGATATCCTGATCGAGATTGAACACACCATTCGTTGATTGAACAGTCGATACGATTTCAGAATTGTTTTGTTGCTCGCCCTGTATAGCATTTTCCGCGGGAGAAGGATTGTTTCCCAGGTGAATATGATACTCTTCACCCTTCTTTTCTATTATGGCATTGGGATGCTTAGGCAGCCTCACCCCATCAACCGGATACGAAGAACGCAGAATAAGATCAAAACTAAAAGTAGTTGTTACCTTTTCATTTGCTGTCCAGAAGGAGAGTTTGGCTTCATCAACACCTCCTTCTTCAAGAGGATAGACATAATGACCCATGGAACTGTCCACCTTTACCGGTTGGATATAACCAAGTCGAATCCTGATGTCTTGTCCTGCACGCACTGGAGAGACTGATATTGAAAATGCTTTATAGCTGTCTTTTTCTGTAAGCCCCGCTTCATTTCCAGCAGTTTTCTGTTCTTCATAGACTTGCCGCGCTTTTTTCTTCTCAAGAACCTCTCCGTGAATTGGAGTTCCGTCGATCCACATGGTGAATTCACTGACTGCAGCTTTTTCAGGAACCGGAAAAGAGTAGATGGCTTCCAGATCTGTTGCGTGTGGGTTGTAGAAGATCTGCTCAACGGTGGTGATGGCATAACCGTCTTCAATGACAACTTTTACCTTGTGGTCTTTGATGTCAAGGGCTGGAAGATTGGAGCCGTTGGGAGTAAGAAGGCCAGCGGCAAAGGCCGAGCAGGTTCCGCTAAGAATAAGCAGACAACTAAGTAACATTCTGATGGTAAATTTTTTTGTTGATAACATTTTTTTCTCCTGTGTTGAAGGATCCCCCTGTTTGTGAACGGTGTTCATTCTGGATCCTAAAAAATGCCTCTCCAATTGGGAGAGGCTGAAAAGGGAGGGAGCTACTAATTTTCGCAACCATGAACACTGTTCATTAGCTACTGTAAGTCATTTGTGAACAGTGTTCAAGTAAAAACTGTGCATTGGGTTCTTTTTTTTGTATTATGAATCAACCGAAATGTATATTTGTTGAAAATATGAAATATAAAAGTCTGATTTTAAAGTGTATTTTGTGTGGTTGGTATCTTGCCTCCCGAGGCGGATATTTAAATGTATCGGAAAAACAAAGTTATTGTGTGAATCATTCCCCGGAAGTGGATGCCAGATGAAAATCAACTGTAGTTATTTCATCCGTAGGCTGCTAACTATTCTGGCTTCTGTCGTCTGAATGTGCCCGCAGGGCATCATGTCCGCATACAGTAGAAGAAAAGAATTAATAATGATGGAGTTTAACAATGGCCCGTGGACAAAAGATTGATCATCAGGAGTTGCATGCCACTATTCTCACGGTGGCCACCCAAATAATCAAAGATGAGGGGATGAAGTCTTTAAGTATTCGAAAGGTTGCCAAAGAAATTGGCTGCGCAGTTGGGACAATATATAATATTTTCAATAGTATTGATGATATTTTTCTGACCATTAACGCTGCCACCATGACCAGATTGTATAAGCAGCTCCAGCAAGAGGCCCAGGAGGAGTCTGATCCACTAACAGCATCAGTTATGCTGGGAAGGGCCTATGTAGCTTTCAGCCGTGATAACTATCATCTCTGGAGTTTGCTGGTTGATCACAAATTGCAGCCGGGAAGTACCTTGCCTGTAAACGTTCAAGAAAAAATTGATGATCTTTTCCTGTTGGTCAGCGGAATGGTGGCTCCTCTGGTTTCCAATGACAAGGGGAAGGCAGATTTGGCAGCTAAGGTACTTTGGGCAAGTCTTCATGGTGTCTGTTCTCTCGCGATGAGTGGCAAGTTGGATACGGTGAAGGCAGAAGCTACGGATGTTCTGGCCGAATCACTGGTACGTAATTATTTGCAGGGCTTACAGGTGAAGTGAATGACAGGTCTTTGTGGACAGGCGTTAGAGCAAAGGTGTTCTA
>DQVD01000075.1 GCA_015661935.1 Desulfocapsa sulfexigens
ACAACACCATCAAATATTCCAAATTTTCATTTTAAAATCAACTAACCTATTCAACCTTTTAAATTATCAAGTTAGTCTTGGGAAAATGCATCACCAGTGGCTGTAAAATGAGCAATGGCCTCACTAAATGCCAAAACACATTCATTATCAAATTGCGTTCCGGCACACTTATTAAGCTCTGCAACCGCTTGTTTCATATCCATATTTTGTCGATAGTTTCGCTTAGAAGTCATGGCATCATAACTGTCCACCACCATCAAAATCCTGGTTAACTGATCAAGTTTATCCCCTGTCAAGCCATCAGGGTAACCCTTTCCGTCCATCCGTTCATGATGATGCCTGATAATAAACTGCTCCTTTTCCATAAAACCCAGAGGCTTAATAATATTTGCCCCAATAACAGGATGTTTCCGTATTAGAACCCACTCCTCATCTGTGAGTTTCCCGGCTTTCTGGATACAGGAGAGGTCAATGACCAGTTTTCCGATATCATGAAATTGAGCAGCACGACGTAAAATAACCATATCCTGTTCCGGGATATTCATGGCAAGACCAAGAAGCACCGCATACTCTGTCACTCGTATGGTATGTCCAGCTGTATAAAAATCCTTCTCCTCCATGGCATTCTGGAGACTGGACATTAACTGAACAGTTGCATTTTCAAGACTATGACTATAGGTGAGTAAAAGCTTATTTGTTTCTTCCAGTTCCGCAGTTTTAGCCCGAACATCGTCCTCAAGTTCTCGCTTATAGTGATACTCCCGACGGATAAACATCCGTTTTTCAATGGCCCGGCGAATTTTTACGTTGAAGATATCAAGGTCTTCAACGGGTTTTGTTAAAAAATCATAGGCTCCAAGGTTAATGGCTTTTACCGCATAATCCATGGAACCGGAGCCAGTCAGAAAGATAACCGGGATATCATGCTCAAGCCCATTTAAAGCAGCGATGGTTTCAAAGCCATCCATACCGGGCATATTAATATCAAGGAGAATCACATCGTAGGAATCATTTATAATATCGACAACATATCTACCGTCACTCACTGCTGTGACGTCATGGCCAAACATTTCGAGAATTTTCGACACAGTGGTCCGCACCATGTTATCATCGTCAGCAACAAGAATTTTTGCCTGTATATCTTCCAAACTTTTCCCTTTAAAATCGTACCTGTTCAGAATATAAAAACTTCATTTCCACTATCATTCGATAAATTTTACAGTTTCCAGAATCTTTTTGCAACTCCCCTTGCCTGATCAATTGCAGGGTGAACAGATTGTGCCTCTGAATGCTGTTTTGCTGTCTTTTCACTAAGGTTTGTTGCATAACCTGTATCCAACGATATTCCAGCTAGTTCAGACAAGACAGCCATGGCGCCGTCACGCTGACCATTTAAGTCATAACCACCCTCAAGTGTGATTAACAGTTTTCCATCGCAGACTTCTTCAGCCAGTTGAACCATGCTTCGTGTTAGATAGGCAAAACCTTCCGCTGTTACTTCCATAGCACCCAATGGATCATCTTTATAAATATCAAAACCACAGGAAATAAGAATCAATTCCGGTTTATACTCTTTTCCAATCGGAACAATAATGTCATTAAAGATTGTTGCGTAATCAACATCACCCTGATATCCAGGTAGAGGAATATTTACAGTAAATCCTTCACCCTTCCCCTTCCCTGTCTCCCCCAAATCACCAGTACCGGGATAAAAGGGAAATTGATGGGTGGAAACATACAAAACCTTATCTGTATCGTAAAAAGAATGCTGAGTACCGTTTCCGTGATGCAAATCCCAATCCACAATCATCACTCGTTTGAGGCCGCAATGAGCAATGGCATAATGGGCAGCCACTGCAACATTGTTAAAAAGACAAAACCCCATGGATCTGTTCTTTTCAGCATGATGCCCCGGGGGCCTTACAAAAGAAAAACCATTATCAATCTTCCCCTTCAACAGAAGGTCAACTCCTGTGGTCATAGCACCCACAGCAAGTATCGCTGCAGCATATGAATCGGGTGATGTTTTAGTGTCGGGGTCGAGAGCATCAAAAATTTTTCCGGCTGTCTCTGCCACCCTGTTTATAAGAGCAGTATCGTGATTTAATCCGATAACTTTATGTGGTGCTGAAAAAAACTCGGGATAGATAAAATATTTTTTCAGTTCTTCTTTATCCAGCACTTCATTGATAACCTTAAGGCGCTGTGGTGATTCCGGGTGATCAAACCCCGGATCATGATCCATAAAAAGAGAGTCTCTGAATATTGCAGTTTTACGCATACTTTCTTCCGCTGTTATCTAGGGCTAGGCTAGAAATAACCTGGCCTTTCCAATTCGTAACTGTATCACACCTTCATTTGATTTTATCTCTTCGAAATCCTCACGTAGCTAGATACGCTGCGGTTTCGAAGAGATAAAATCAAATGAACCTGCAGCACATTTACGGCCGGAAAAACCAAGTTATTTCTTGCCTGGCCCTAACGGCTCCCTGTAATCATACGTTTTTCAGTTACAATAAAATCCAACAATTCATCATGGGCTTGTAAAGGTGCGCGCTTTAGCATCTGCAACTCATAGGCAAGTCCCACACGCAGAGCCTGGGGCGCTTTAGCTGAGACAAACCGATCATAGTATCCGCCACCGTAACCCATCCTGCCACCCCGTTCATCAAAAACAGACCCTGGAAGAAAAATAATATCAATTATATCAGGAGAAAGAATCTGTTTTTCTCGAAGTTCAACAATTGGCTCAGGGATAGAACAGTAGCCCGGGGCAAGCTCTTTGTCAGGATCGGTAATGGAAATAGCTAGCAAATCCTTTTCTTGAATAAGTGTAACAGGAAGCACAACTTTTTTACCGCACCGGAGCATGTAGTCTATCAGGGGGCGTGTTGCAACTTCAGAACGAAAATCAACATAGATAAATACTACGGCAGCAGATTGAAACTGCGCCATTTTTTTAACTCGTTCTGTTATTAAGCGGCTTCGATTCTGCTGCTCATAATCCGGGAGTAAGTCACGTTGCTTAAGAATATCTTTTCGTAATTTGGTTGAGTTCATATTCTAGTCTATAGGACAAATTTAAGAATGTCGAACCTGAAAGAAATAAAAATCAAATATTCAAAGAAAAAAACTAAAAAAAAATCGCAGTCTCTCCAATTAGAGAGACTGCGATTTTAACATCCATAAACTGATTATATAAATATCACATGGGCACAATCAGTTTATTTGTTTCTTCATTCCAGGTCACAATCAGGTACCAGAGCATCATAATAAATGCGATCAAAGCCAGGGTTCCACCATATCCCATAACATCTGGAAGATACACATAGGAACCAAGAGCACCTGATTTTTCAAGATTAATTTCATCTGCTCCAAAATTCTGGAACCACTTGGTCATCAGTGAGTTGGAAATGGCAAAGAAAGGTACAACCATAATGAGTTTAACCTGACCTTCACCAACACGCCACAAGGTACCTGAACCACAGCCACCGGCAAGCATGGCACCAAGACCAAAGATAAATCCACCAACCACTGAACCCCAACCAAATGTGCCGCGCACATAGTTAATAGGATGCAGAACAGCCTCGCCACCATGGGCGTAAGGTACACTGTATTTCAATACGATGCCGCCAATAGCGAGCAGCACGATGGATAAAGCAACAGATTTGGCAAGGGTACAGTCTCCAGTCATGTGAGGCTCACGAAACCCCTGAACCATGCACCAGCGACCACGTTGCATCGTATAACCAAGTGCCGCAGCTATCATAATGATACCTGACAATGAGGCGATATAGTCTTCGTCTTTATCTCCAGCCCAGGTAAAAGCTCCTTCTTCAAACCCAGCATAGGCATACGCCACCCAAATAAGTACCGCAAGAGCAGCAAGCGCTAATAGAGACTGAACAGCATTTGGAATATTAATAGTTCCAGATCCGCCATCTCCCCAGGAAATATGCTCCATTTCCATATAGAGAAGTTTCAAACCAAGCAATACACCTGCAGTAAGACCTATCCACATGGTAAAACCGTTTGCAGCAAGGTTTCCTATGGCGTTATACATACCACCGACATTACACCCGCCGGCAAGTGTTGCACCTATCCCCATCAGGATACCGGCAATAACGGCCTTTACCATTTCGCGATGGGGTGGAATACGTAATGCAAAATCCTTTCCAAGGCACGCTGAAATAAAAGCACCACCTACAAAACCGATACCAATAACAGATCCTGTACTTCCAAGAAGCGCAGCAGGTGCTTCATCGTAAAAACCAAGCAACCCGGATTCTGCACCAATAAGAGTATTCAACCCGTAAATAATCCAGTCACCCCAGTTTCGTATCGCTCCAACTGCACCCCATGGACGCCACCAGGCCATAATAAGAATTGAAAGAAACGCAACAATTACCCCTGTAATTGTTGGGTTCCATTCTGATTTACAACACGTTTTGTAAAGGTCTTTCACTTTACTTCCCATCACACTTTCTTCACTCATACGGCTCCTCTTTCCGTCAGATCTTACAATTAGTAACGCTTCGCTATCTAAATCAATCTAAATTGGAGTTTTCTTACCCTTGCCCACTACTTTTGTCAAGTATCTAACGAAAAATGAGCATTTTCAAACCACAAAATTATCTATTTTACCACGACAATACAATAATTTATACATAACGTTACTACTTGAATAGTCATTCTTTTTGCTCTTGACATAATTCCACACCTAAAGTATACGTCTGGATATTGTATTTTCAGTGTATTGTAAAGGGCACTGAGCGAAGCTATTTCTGGCTAAAAAACATTTTTTGTTTATCAGTCTATCGAAACAATATTTCCAGGAGGAAAACCACAATGAGTGACACAAAAGTTGCCGAAGACGGAATTGAAGTCAATGTTACACTTGATGCTAAGGGCTTGAGCTGCCCCATGCCTCTTCTTCGTACCAAAAAAGAGATAGGAAAACTTGCCTCTGGCGAAATTCTCCAGATAGATGGTACTGATCCCGGTTCCAGAAATGACCTTCCAGGATGGTGCAGCCGCTCAGGACATGAGTATCTTGGTGAGAAAGAGCAATCTGGTTACATTAGCTTTTTTGTTAAAAAAGGTTAATATCCCACTCATTTGTTCGTTGAAGTACAGTGCCTTGCTCCATCAAAGCTGCCATAAAAAAAACAGGAATATCACGAGTCTTTCTTTAAAAGACTTGGATTCATTACCGGATAGCAAATAATGAGAGATCTTCAAGGCACGTAGCTATATAGCGATACTAACAGATTTTCCGGCCCATCATGTCGGGTTAGTATCAATAAGTAATATCCTGGAGGATAGTATGTCCAAAAGTATCGGAATATTTGTTACCAACCCTGACCAATTCAAACATGTCCTGGGAATAACAAAAGCTGCTAAAGCCAAGGGTGCCAGCGTCAAAGTTTTTTTTACTTGGGATGCCACTCATAACGCGAAAAAAGAAGCTGCTTTTCCAGAGCTTTGCAAAATAGCTGATGATGTTTCAATTTGTGCGGATAGTTATAAAAACATGGGATACGACATTGAAGATATTCCAGAGGGTCTTGATGCCAGTAAAATGGCCACTCAGGCTCAACATGGTATCATCATTGAAGATTACGACTGTTACTTAAGTTTATAAATAAGGAGCTTCCCATGGAATATAATAAAGTATGCCTGATGTACCGCAACCAGGATTGTACCGTTGATGGTATTCGTTCAGCTCTTGGGCTGGCTGTTGAAAATATGTACGCATATGGTTGCGTAATGGATGAACCTAAGATGGAAAAATTCAACGAGCTCCAGGCTGAGTCTCTTGAAATGCTTCGCGATATGGAAGGTGATGTTTTTGCCACTAAAGCTTCTAACTGCGAACTCAATGATCTCGAGCCTATCACCATCGAAGAAATTGGTGAGAAACTTCGTGATATGACCCATATCATCCCTTACGGAATTATAAAAGCTTAGGAGTATATATATCATGAAAATTCTTAATGTTTATCGCTCAGAGCCAGATGATACCACCAAAAAACTGGTTGAAATTGTATCCAGAGATCGTGATGCAGATGCTTTTGATCTCAATGTGGATTCACCTGATTACGATGCTTTAGTTGATAAAATTTTTGTTGCAGACCAAACCATTTGCTGGTGGTAGTTTGTTAAGGAACTTACACTAACCCTGTACAAGAAGAAAGGCAGTTCACTAGATAAGTGCCTTACATAACAATTTCTTTTATAAAAACAAGAAATTGTTATGTAAGGCACTAAATAAACTAAACAAATTAATGTCTTTTTTTCCGTCTTCTGCGTTTCTCGTTGGTCACATAATCCACTATGTTCCCACCTCGCACCTTGAATACGAAAAAAAATGTCAATTAATTTTTGTTCAGCTTATTTAGTTCCCGTTCCTGATTTAAAATTTTATATCTGACCCAAAAAGCCCTCATGCCTTAGTTTATAAAGCATGAGGGCTTTTTTTTAGGATTATAGACTGAATAAAAAAATAGAAACAACTTCGTTTGATTTTTTCCTTCAGCATTCTGCTTTATTCATTTCTCACTCTCTCAATCCTCCATCAACAAATCGTGAAGGGCTGGTCTAAAATCCTTAATTTTCCAATTGTCAACACCATAACACACCCGATTTGTTAACAGCACTACGATACAATCTTTTTCGGGATCTATCCAAAATGATGTTCCGGTAAAACCCAGATGTCCAACACTCTTTTCTGAAAAATACTTTCCGGAACTTGAGCCTCGTGAAGAGACCATATTAAAGCCCATGGTCCAGGTTGACTCACCTACTCTCTTTAAAGTTTCCCGAAGCAGTCTGTTTGAGTAAGCTGGATGCTGTGCTCTATCCTTCCATTGATCGAGCAATTGTTCACAAAATTTCATTACTCCAGAAAGTGTTCCAAAAAGTCCCGCATGTCCTGCCACTCCACCCATTGCTCTGCAGTTATCATCATGTACGAGTCCGGAAAGCCGTTCTTTGCTCCATAAACAATTTCCGGTGTCCACATAGGTATGGGTATGGTTTTCAATAGAATTGGGGAAAATAAGGTCTTTTTGAAGTTCAAGAGGGGTATAAATAATCTTTTGACTTACTTCATCTATTTCTTTTCCTGTAATTTTTTCAATTATAAGTCCGAGGAGTATAAATCCCAAATCACTGTAACAGTGAATAACACCCTTTTGAGATTGCAGTTTTTCATCCAATATTTGTTTTAGAATATATTCTTTTCTGTTTTGTTCAGGAATTCTAATCAATTCATTGAAATATTCTCTATGAGATACAAACCCTGAATTGTGCGACATGAGTTCTTTAACTGATATTCTTCTTTTATCCTCGGGACAACTAAAAAATATATCACCCAGCGTGGTGTCTGGTTTTAATTGTTTTTTTTCAAAAAGGGCCAGCAATACCGGAACCGTTACGAGAGCTTTACTAAGTGAGGCAAGATCAAAAAAATCACCTTTTTCGAGCTTCTTATCAAAAGGTTCCTTCCTGGTAAATCCATAGTATTTTCTGAAACTATTATAACCTTCGCCGTTCCATCTTGAAAAAGAAACACCTGCAGCAGAAAATACTTTATTATTTAAAGATGTTAAAAACAATTTTTCTATTTTTTCAATCCTCTTTTTATCCACTTTCAATTTCCTTAATTCAAGCTTTTTGAAGAAATGAATATATTGGTAAAATATCTTGTTTTTTTATCCGCTTTACACTACAATCATGCAAAGTTAATTTACTAATTATAGTATTGTTTTTACATCTAAAAATCTAAATATTTTTTACGTTTTCAACAATCTTTTAACAGCAAATGTTAAGAGTTTATTCATAATCTGGTTAATAAGCTGTTAAAAACGAAAATTGAACAATTATTCTCTATTTTTCAATATCACTCTGTTTATAAAAAAACTTGTTATTTTAATATGTTATATTTTTAATGAACATATTAACCCCCTTAATAACAATAATATAAAGACTATTTAATAATAAAGGATTACAACGGGGTAAGGCCCTGGAGCAGATGGTATTCATGAACGGTTGTTATCTGCTCAAACTCGACGGCACCGGCTATTTTTCTTCCAGCACTTTCTATTCTGATGCCTGCATGGAAAAGGTCC
>DQVD01000268.1 GCA_015661935.1 Desulfocapsa sulfexigens
AGCATAAAATCGTTTCTACTAGTAGACGAATTCCGGGGGTTCCCTGGGGTAGAGTGAAGTAGAAAAACGGGGTCAGGTCTTGAATTTTCAGTTTTCTAACAAATCTTATATTTCAAGACTTGGCCCCATATTTTCTGGCCTGCCCATCACCTCTTCAGGATATGATTCCCAACTGGGACGACTTTTTGTGTCTTTCGTCTGAAGAAGAACTCAAGATCCTGAAACGCCATGAACAGACTGGTCGTCCCGTCGGAAATGACAGCTTTGTAGATAAACTGTCCCCAGAACTCCAGGAAAATTATCTAATATTAAGAGAATACCAACTGGGAAAAATATAAGGAAAGTTAGAGATCTTGTAAATCAATTGGGTGGTAGGGCAAAAGATTGGAGAAAGATGAAATGTACCAACAGGTGTGGAACAGAGCATCATTGGTATCAAGAACGAAGAGATGGTACAAGGTATGGTACTAAAACGAAAGGCGACCCAGATCCATTTTAATTTATTATGAAAGTACAATTTAAAAATTGGAGTCATAAACAGTCAATTGACGACTTAGATAATGAGGGGCTTACTGCTGGAAAAGTTTATTTAGTAGTCGGAATAGAAGGAGATTTTTATAGAGTAGTTGATGACGAGAATGAACCCATCCTATGTGCGAAGAAACTTTTTGAATTTATTGATTTTAGTATCCCTAACGATTGGGTAACAACTGAATTTGATGGTGAGGTTTACGTTGAACCCAAAGAAACAGCATCACCTGGTTTTTATGAGGATTTTTTTGATGATCTTCCAGCTGTAAAAAACAAGTATAATGCTATGCTGAAAAAACTGAAAGAGTCAGGCTGACGGAAAAGAAGGAAGGGGGACAGACCACGATAAAATGACCAGAAAAGAATGGGGTCAGGTCTTGGGGTATTCTGGGGACAGTTTATTTAACTTTACACTATTGGCCCTTTTTGTTATTTTTTCAACATGGCAAGAATAGCAAGAGTTCTATGTCCTGGTATCCCCCATCATATCACCCAATGTTGTTGACTTAAGCATCCCTCTTAGATCGTCAGGTTCTTGATTTTTGCCTCTGCCCATTTATTGAGTGGACGTTTACAGACCCTGGGCTGTGAAGGTCGCGGCTTTTTAGCCCGGTAGTATCGCACCCTGCGTATTTCTGTTAGTATTTCCTCGAATATTTCAACAGTTAGTAACGGGTCTTTGCTGACAAAGACTGCCATATCAGAGGCGATTGTCATTATTGCATTCTTGAATTGTGGCTCACTCTCCCATTTTTTACCATCGGCGGTTTCATCGGCAATAAACATTAGCATCCTTGAAATAAGTGCCATGACCATAATTGCATATAGTTCCTGACGGATACCGTCTGGAGTTCGACTGTGAAATTTTTCTATTTCCAAAAATGTTTTCTCGTCACGGTAATAGACTTCAACCTCCCAACGTCTGAAATACAGATCTACAAGTTCTTCCCAGTTTATTTTAGTTACATCCGAAAGGCTTGTCAGGAGAACCGATATTGTGCCATCTGGGCTTTCCATCCTGACAGCACGAACTTTTACAGATTGCAGTACAGATCGCTGGTCAATTGGTAATTTCTGGCTGTATTTTTTGCTGGGTTCAATTTTGATAATCGCCTCTTGTTCTTCACTTTCCAAAAACTCTTCAACCGCTGGAAATGTGTTGCTTCCTGGACAACGGAAAAGAAAATGGCCGTCATAGAAGCTTTGCAGCCATAAAATAAATTCATAACTCGGATAACCACGATCAAAACACAAAATGTTTCCTGGTGGAATATGGCGGTTAATCAACGTTTTGGCATCTTCTCGTTCATTCCCATTGGCAATACTGGAAACAGTTCTTCCTACAGGAAGCCGCCTGAACACATCATAAGCTGTAGAAACCAAACATTGCGGATAGTGACCTTTACCGGAATGGTTCAATCCGCTTTTACTATCGAACTCCTTTCGAATCTGCTCTGTGGCTGGCAAGTCATACTTTGAACCGTCAAAAGCGTATACAGACATACCATGCCATAAGTATTTTGGATCTTGCGGCAAAACATCATATGCTAAGGACGCAGCCTTATTTGATAAATCTTCGAAAACCTGCCACGGCAGTTTCTTTCTGGCTTTGGAAATACTGCTTCGATGAACTGCTGCAGCATCAGGTAACAAGCCATTCCTCCTGGCATTTTTGAAAAACATACCAGATTTTGTATCAACGCCTGAGCTTTTGCCACTGGCGACAAGAGATAAAATGAAAGTGATCAAAACTTGAAATGGGACACTACGATCTCTGGTAAAGTCTTTGGGTGACCTTTTTTTCCCATGCTCGAGTTCTTTTGGGATAATATCAAGAATTTTCTCAACAATCTGGTTTAACTGGCATGGATTTTCAAATCAAGTTGCGTGCCATAATGACTCCTTTTTTAAAATTATTTCTTTTGATTTCATTAGGTTAAACATACCATAAACCAGCAGGTTTCGCACGTGATTCTCGAGAAATATCAGTGAGTTAATAAAGTTCTCCAGGTTGATTCGCTTAAGTCAACAACATTGACGGTAATTGGTGAGCGTTTCGATAATGCTGTCCACGTTCTTGATCGTTTTCATATTGTCGGACATCTGAATAAAGCTGTTGATAATGTCAGACGTTCCGAGGTCAAAAAGCTCAAAGCTGCCGGAGAGCC
>DQVD01000121.1 GCA_015661935.1 Desulfocapsa sulfexigens
CAGTTAAACAAACGTTTGATTTTATTTTCAGGTGCGAAATATTCAGGAAGAGAATTGGAAAATTATCCCCCCCCAAAAAGAGCGAATTCGTCATTCCGCAGTTTTTTTATTTGCCAGGACGAATTTTGCCGGTTCTTCCCGAAATTAGTAGTCAAAAGGGCGTGTCGGAAATCTTAAAAGGGACAAGGAATTTAAATTCAATAACTCCTTCCTCGTATTCATAGAAAACAACCCAAAAAAATACCCTGATGAGGTGGAGCAAATAACAGTAGCAATACTGTGAACATTGTTTTTTACCAGAGGACATATTTCTCTGACGGCGAAACCTAAATTATTCCGGCTGAATAAAATCAGCTAACGCATTAATAGTTGTGACATAACGACGAAATTCCTTACTGTCCATAATCCGTGTTCCAAACTGGTTTTGTAGGCCCATTGAAATCTGGAGGGCGTCCAGTGAGTCCAGGCCAAGCGGGCTTGCATCGGAAAACAGAATAGTCTCATCATCAAGATCTTCCGGTCCCAGGTCTTCGATATCACATTCCGTGAAGATCATAGTCTTAAGACGCAGTTTTAACGCCTTATCAAGTGAACCTCTCATAATCCATTCCTTGTTCGATGACCAAATATTGCCCATGCAGCGAGAAGCAGGACAATACCAAAACCAGCAAGAGCCAGAGACTCAGGTAATACTGCACGCGCATCTGATCCGCGCAGAAAAATATCCAGGAACCCTTCCAGTCCCCATGACATGGGGGATATATTGCTTAGTGTCTGCATGTTTTGAGGCATAAAAAATTTAGGTACCATGACCCCGCCAATGGCACCAAACAGGATATTGCTTATTCCGCCAATGGTTGTTGCCTGCTCCACAGTATTTACAGATACAGCAATTATAATCGATGTACCAATGGCTGCAAGGCTGAGTCCGGTGGATACCATGAACAGCCCGGCCAAAGAGTTTCCAAGTGTTAGAGCATCGGCACCGAGAAGTGGAACAATAAATATCCCAACTCCAATCATCAGACACACCTGAATCTGATTAATGAGCATATAGGGCACAACCTTCCCGATAAAAAGTACGGGAATGGAGATATTCATGGCCTGCATACGCTTTAGGGTGTTTTGCTCACGTTCATTAATAAAGATTGTGGACATGGGGATGATGATAAAAAACATTCCAAAAACTATCCATGACGGCACACTTTGTTGAGTGGACGTCGGGTGTTGATCCGGCTCCAAACCAGTAAAATGAACCTCTATCCGGTTCTTCATGCTTTGCATTGCAGCTTCTGATTTTTCGGTGATCCCCGGCAGTAGAGGTTCCAGTTCCCGCAGCATTTCCTGTATACGCAACTGCATGGTAATTCGTGTCAGTTCTCCCTTAAACAGTGTCAGCATATCCTGTTTGACATCGCTTGCAACATCAAGATGCAGGATTCTGTCGGAATCGTTTTGAGTGAGTTTAGCAGAGTAGCCCTTGGGGATGGTAAGGGCAAAGTGAAGACCGCTGTTTAATGCCTGCTGTAACTGTTCCTGATCTGTGATGATCTCGTCATGTAATACAAGTGTTTTACTGTTTTTGAGGGATGAGGCAATTTTTGAGCTGATGGAAGTTTTATCCTGATCTATCAGGGCATAGCGTATAAATGCCCGGTCAGTGTTAAAGGTATCTTTTAGTGCCATGGACATAATCAGGATGAAAATTGATGGCATGATAAAGAGTGCAGCAAGGGCATGCTTGTCTCGCAGGATAAGGCTGAATTCCTTTTTGAGCATTGCCTTAAGCATTAAAATCTTCTCTGTGGCTATGGGTCAGGTGGATAAAAAGAGACTCAAGGGTCATGGATGGATCGTCTGTCTCATGGAGCATTGTTTGTAATTGCCCCTGCCGGATGATTTTCCCATGATTGATAATGGCAGCCTCATCACAGATTTTCTCGATCTCGTCCATATAATGTGATGTGTAGATGACTGTTTTGTTTTCCTTTTTAAAACCGGCTATGGTTTCGAGTATCTCATTTCGTGATTCCGGGTCAATTCCGATGGTTGGTTCGTCAAAATAGAGAATCTCAGGATTGTTTAACAGGCCGATTGCAATGTTGAGACGTCTTTTTTGTCCTCCGGAGAGTGTGGCTGCCTTTTGTTCCAATATTCTGCCCAGATGATTAATGGAAATTGCACGGTCAAGATTCTTTTGCAGAGTTGAGCCTGTAATCGATTGAATACCCGCAAAGAAGCGAAGATTCTCGATAACACTTAAGTTTTCATAAAGGGCAAGTGACTGGGGGATAAAAGTGGAACGTGCCCGTATCTGCCTGAGATTCTTATGCAGAGGAAGACCGAATATTTCAATCTCACCTTCCTGGAAAGCAGTCAGTCCGTTCAGGATTGAGATCAGTGTAGTTTTTCCGGCACCGTTGGGGCCAAGCAGTCCGAAAATGACACCTTTGCCAATGTTCATGGTGAGCTGATTTAAGGCAGGAACAGTATCGTAACGCTTGGTGAGGTTTTTGATGCGTATCATTTCTTACGAAAATTGTATTTCCAGAAGTTCTTTGTATACTGCTGTTTCAGCGTCTGCCACACAATTTAGTTTTTCCCGGATGGCAGTATAGTCGATGCTTGCATCTTTCTTTTTACGTATGGCTTTTACGGCCAACAGGGCAAATTCCCGCCACTGGTCACCAACTGCAGTCATTCTGACTGAAGCATTATTGAGGTCCTGATTATCAAGTATGGAGCTTGCTTCCTGAAGAAATGATGCGTAGATAAAACGAAATCCGGCTCCACCCGTACCTATCTCTTCCTGCATTCTGACAATATGACCTAAGAAGAGTTTTGCCCATCGAGGATCTTTCTTTTCAAGTTTCTCAATACCTTTTCCAAGGGCACGAATGGCCTTGATTCCTGCAATGGGGACAGGTGTTTTCAGCATGGTTTTGGCATTTTTTCTGATTGCCCTGGGAAGGATGCTTTTGTAATCAATATGCTCAGGGATATGGACTGGATAGTAGAGTAATCCTCTAGGAGCCATCATACCCTTTACAAACCGTGCCTTCTCAAGATCCTTTACTGCGCACCGTTTCCCGGTCTCGAATACCGGGTCGCTGATCAGGTATTCATCACCCTCTTTGCCATACACAATCAGATTGTGGGCATTAAAATGAAACCGCATTTCAGGAGGAAAATAGGGGAGCCAGAAGACCGAGCTTTGAGCTCCTATGATTTTGCCCTGTTTGAGGAGGTAATCGAGTTTTTCAGTTCCTTTTGCGGATTTGGAAAAGGTGTGCATCTGCATTTTGATGCCAAGGCTTTTCTGTAAACCTTTGATGATACTTTTAGGTCGTGAACGATAGGCAATGAGCGGCATACCACCCAGTTTTACAAAGGGTATATAGGCAAACATTAAGGCACCGGACAAACCGAAAACCATGGCTTCGGAGAGTGGTAAACCATGATGAGACATCATGAGTGACATCACACCACTTTCACAATGGGCAAAATGACTATGCTGGAAAGTTTTTTGTTGCGGCTTATTCATCGTTTTTGTTCTGTTCCGGCAGTCTGTAAAGTTCGTCCGCAGTGATTCCAAGAGCGTTTCCATAACGAGTAAGCATCTTTAGGGAGAGTTTCCTGAAAATAGAAGGTTTAAAATGACGTTTTATGCGCCATTTGAACAGCCCAGTGGACTCAGAGAGCACCTGTAAATCCATGCGCTTCTCATACATATAATAAAACAGCGGTGATTTCTCACCCTTTGTCA
>DQVD01000072.1 GCA_015661935.1 Desulfocapsa sulfexigens
AAAAAAGCAAATAAATAAATAATTACCACCAAACTGAAGTCTTCTGGAATCAGCAGTTTCAAGCCGCTGTATCGCACACTGTTGCCACGATTAACAATGCCGCCACCCTTCCCTCTCCACGTTAGGTCATTTTTGTCTCAGGTCATACATTGTGCAACTTTGATCACTCTTTAATGCACAAAGAAAGACCTGCCCCCCCTTTTTGATATTATGAAACAGTTGATCAGCATACTATGAAGGGTTTTCTGCGTACTTGCCTTGATGAACGTGTGGTTTCGATAATGTTGAAAGAATAAAAGAGTTAAAGTGAGACTTGCCCCCCCCGACTTGCGGGTTTGTTGAGGTATTTACACTGCTGGAGAGGAAATTAAAGATTATGTTACAGTCATCGCAATAAAATTCGTAGATTGGAATAAGGAAACGGTTCGCGATTTTAGGTTTGCGGGATAAGGGCGGGTTTGAAGGATGTGTTTTTTCCGCACACCTCGTTATTTTCATCTTTGCAGAACAGCATCAATCTGTTCTTCTGTTAATTCATTTGTGATAATTACTTTCCCAATTGTTGTGGGCAGGACATAAAATACAGAACCGGCAACAGATTTTTTATCGGTTTTGATATACGCTTTAATTCGTTCACGATCCATTCCTTCCGGGATCTCCGTTGGCAGTCCAAAAGTATGGATTAGGGTTGCCACCCTGCCCGCTTCTTTTCGTTTACAAAGCCCTGATGAGACAGCAAGCCGAAGAGCTGCAACCATGCCGATGGCAACGGCATGCCCGTGAATAAGACTAAAATCTGATGCAGCTTCTACTGCATGCCCGATGGTATGTCCAAAATTTAAAATTCGCCTTAAACCAGCTTCACGTTCATCTTCTGCAACAACCTCGGCCTTAATTTTACAACAAGTCTGAATCATTTCCTGGATAATCGCCGGGTGAAGTGCCAGAATGGAATCCAGATTTTTTTCCAGGAAACAATAAAACTCGAAATCTCTGATAACACCATACTTGATCACCTCAGCAACCCCGCCAAGGAATTCTTCAGCAGGAAGAGAGGTAAGTACTGCCGTATCTATATAAACAGCTTTGGGTTGATAAAAAGCTCCTACAAGGTTCTTTCCTTCAGGGATATCAACTCCGGTTTTTCCACCAACAGAACTGTCAACCTGTGAAAGTAACGTTGTTGGAATTTGCACAAAAGGGATACCGCGCATATAGGTTGCTGCAATAAATCCGGTAAGATCACCTGTCACCCCACCACCTAATGCTATAAGCCCGGAGGTCCTGTCAAGTCCCAATTGGGCAAGTTTTCTTGAAAGATCTGCAAAAACCTGAAGATTTTTTGAAGCCTCGCCTCTTGAGAAAGTAAGCATTTCAGCCTTAATCCCTGCGTGCTCAAGAGTGGCCATCAGTGTTGAACCGTAAAGCTTTGCCACATAATCATCGGACAGGACGACGTAGCGGGAGGCAATATTTCTTTTTGCCAGATCTTCACCAATGTTTTCCATGATACCATCTTCAATAAAGATGGGATAGCTTCGCTCTCCAAGACCTACAGTTAAATTATGATCAGACATGAGTAATTAGTAGAAATTATGATTTATTAAAATCAATTGTGAGATATCGAGAAGTGATTGTTCAGAGTGTTTCAGCTTTATTCGTTTTGGCCTTTTCGTTACAGTAGAGCTATACGACAAGGCCAAAACGGATAAAGCTGGAGTGCTCTGGACAATCGCATTTACAATAAAAAAAAAGGGGAGACACCACCAAAAGCAGTATCTCCCCTATAAGACTTATGCAAGTCCGTCAAACAAATTACATAGTGTCGCCAGAAGCAGCACCCTGCATTTTGACCTCAACTTTCTCGGTCAAACCAGCATAGTACTCTTTCAGGTGATCAAGAACTTCATCACGACCAAAATGGTCTACGATATCAGCGCCTTCGGAAAGGGCTTTACGAAGTTTGGTGCCAGAAAGGATTACGCGGGACTCTTTGTCATGACAACAGGTACGAAGAGAAGCCATGCCATCACACTCAGAACAATAGAAGGTCCAGTCAATTTTCATTGGCTTGCAAAGGAGATCTTTTGCATCATCACCAGTCTTGGGAATGCGATCAAAAATGTCCTGAGCTTCGAACAGACCATAGAAGTCACCAACACCCGCGTGATCACGACCGATCAGCATGTAGTTAACGCCATAGTTCTGACGAAAGGTAGCATGAAGAAGGCCTTCACGAGGACCAGCATAACGCATATCAAGAGGATATCCGGAGTTGATTACGTTATCTTTTACGAAGTAGTTTTCAATCAGGATATCGATAGCTTTTACACGGACAGGTGCAGGGATATCGCCTGGCTTGAGGTTACCGATAAGGGAGTGAATCAGAACACCATCACATACTTCAACAGCGATTTTTGCAAGGAACTCATGGGAACGATGCATTGGGTTACGAAGCTGAAGCGCAGCAACGTTGGCCCATCCACGCTCGTCAAACATTGAACGGGTTTGAGCTGGGGTAAGATATACTCCTGGGTATTCTGCAGGATACTCGCCTTCGGAGAGTACTTTAACAGGACCAGCGATATTCATATCTTTCTGAGCCTGAACCATGATAACACCAGGATGATCTTCAGGAGCGATTTTCCAGAAGTTTCCGTCTACAGACTCTTCGCCTTCGCCCATGAAAACTTTCTCGCATTCCCATTTTTTGTCATCATCAGTCATTTCGTAGGTTTCTTCAACCTGCATGGTAGCAAAGGTCTCACCATCTTTAACGAGAGCAATCTCATCACCAACAGCGATGCCTTCAGATTTATCAACATCAAGGGTGATGGGTACAGGCCAGAAGGTTCCGTCTGTCATGGTAAAGTTCTCACAAACACCTTTCCAGTCACCTTTGGTCATAAAACCGGTAAGAGGAGAAAAGCCACCAATTCCCATCATGATCAGATCGCCTTTGGCACGATCAGAAATTTCAACCTGTTTCAGACCTTTTGCTTTTTCAAGCTCTGCATCACGTTCAGCACCGGTAAGCAGTGCGCAAACAAGACCTTTTCCACCATGTGGAGCAACCAATTTTGAAGCCATAATGATTCCCTCTAAGTTAATTTTCAAAACGTACTGCTCCAGATTTTGGAAACAGCAATAAAATGAACATCCATTCAGTTAAACGTGTACATATATAAATCTGTGGGGGGAAATGTCAAGGAAAATTCTATTTGATTTGATATAAACGAGAGCTGTTAAATCATCGGCATACTTTAGTTTGTGCCTGCCGGTTGGTCAAATTTCCCGGGGAGCTCCCTGAATTTATGAAGTACCACGATGGGAATACCACGTTTGGTTACAACTATTTCCTTACCTGTCACGTTACCCCAAGCGATAAGCTCAAGACATCTAAGCTCAAATTCGGATGCTGTTATTGTCTTCATACCCTCTCCACCCAGGGTAAACGCATTTAAACTAACGACACATCAGTACCTTTAGTAAATAATCATTATCCCAACCAGCCATGAGCCTTCTATTCTTAATTCCAACCTTGGCTGTTTTTTCTTGTT
>DQVD01000122.1 GCA_015661935.1 Desulfocapsa sulfexigens
AAACAATCTGATAATTGTTATAACGATTAGGAAAAAAGGACACTTTATATATCTGTAGATTAATGGAAGTCTTAAGGGAAGTGAAATCAGGATATTGCCAGGAAGGATTTATAGATAATTATGGAAAAGTGGATGGGCGGCAAAACCTGCTTGCCGCCCTGGTCAAGCTATTTTACTGGTCTGGTTTCTTCTGTTCTTTAAGAACTTCGGTAAGGCCGTTTAAATCTCCTCCCTGCAAACCAATATCAGCAAGAAGTGAATCCAGTAGTGGTGCCTGCCCCCGGTAGCGGAGAGCACTGTTTACCAATTGGTCACTCAAGCTGCCTCCAGAATTATTATCTCCTTCTCCTGCTGAGCTATTATTGCCGGTAAGTCCGTCAACCTGGATGATTTTTATTCCGTCAATCTGTTCCATTGGTTTCACGCTTTCCTCAATGATACTAGGCAGGGCTTTGATAAGCTCCATCCTGATTTGCATGGCGATCTGTTCAGCAGACAAAACATTCCGGGCATCATTGATGGACTTTTGACCATCGGCATCAACTTTGTAACGTACTTCAGCAGCAGCAGCTTTCATCTTCTCGGCTTCCGCCTCACCATTTGCCTCAATCTGTTTTTTTTCAGCCTCAGCATTAGCAAGAATTTTCACGGATTCAGCCTTATCTTCAGCTGCCATTTTTTCTGTTTCAGCAGCAACTTTTATAGAAATAGCATCTTTTTCCGCTTTTTGGCTGGCCTCAACAAGCTCTACAGATTTTTTCCTTTCAGCCTGCTCAGTTGCCTGAACAGTGATAACTCTTTCTGACTCGCGTACTGCATTTGCACGAGCCTTGTCAGCTTCTGCCTCAGAAAGTGATTTTTCCTTTGACTTTTCAGCAATTGCAATAGCTTTGTCCTGATCAGCCAGTTCAATTGCTTTCTGCTGCTCGATGTTCGCAGTTTCAATGGCTTTATTTTTACTGATTTCTTTTTCTTTTACATTCTGTTCTTTAATAATAGTATCGGTTTCGACAGTTTGCTCAGCTGCAATTTTTGATACCTGCACCAGCTTTCCAGCTTCTATTTGAGCCTGCTCTGACTCCTGTTGTTTGAGTGCTTTTTCCTGGGCGATTTCGGTTGCCTGGTTTGCACGACGGATTTCAAGCTCTCTTTCCTGAGCAAGTTCTGCGTATTCCAGTTCTTTGGAAATTTCCAGCTGCTTACGTTGCGCTTCAAGGTTCTTCTTTTCAATGGCTACTTGGGTATCCCGTTCGATATCATTGCGGATTTTTCGCCTTTCCTCAATTTCATTGGTGAGCTTGGTTAGTCCTTCAGCATCAAAGGCATTATCCGGATTAAAGTAATCCTTACTGGTCTGATCCATTCCGGTTAAGGAAACGGATTCGAGTTCCAGACCGTTTTTCAATAAATCTTCTGATACTGCAGCCTGTACTTTTGTAACAAACTCAACTCTTTGTTCGTGCAGCTCTTCCATGGCCATTTCAGCAGCAACGGCACGAAGCGAATCAACAAATTTACCTTCTATCAAATTTTTCAGTTCTTCTGGAGCCATGGTTTTAAGCCCGAGAGTCTGCGCGGCATTGGCAATGGATTCTTTAGTGGGTTTTACCCGCACATAGAACTCGGCAGCCACATCAACTCGCATCCTATCCCTCGTGATCAGTGCCTGCTGGTGCTCCCTCTTCACTTCGAGTCGAAGAGTATTCATGTTCACTGGAATCATTTCATGCAGTACAGGGAGTACTATAGCTCCACCGTTCATTATTACCTGCTGTCCTCTGAATCCTGTCCGAACAAAAGAGACTTCTTTTGATGATCGTCTATAGAGCCGTGCTAGCACAAATCCGAGGGCTACCATGGCAATGAGAATAATCCCAACATTGATGGTAATAAATTTAATCTGATCCATAATTCTAATCCCCTTTTTTCTTAAGAAATAATCCTGGTCAATCTGTCATTGCGGCATTGTCAGCTACAATTATTTTAAAAAGTGCACCATTTTTGCTGACAATAAGACCTTTTTCACCCTGTTTAAAAAAGTTTGCCGAATTATCAGGTTCAACAAGAATATAATGGGTTTGACCATGTTTATCCATTAACTTGGCTTGAGCAGGTTTTCCGGCTTCAGCATGACCAAGGGTTAGTGTTGCAACCATCCCGATAAAATTGTCCTCAGAGACGACATAGGTTTCATCTTTCGGCATATATTTTCCTAAAAGGCCACCGCAAACCCTTACCGTTGGCATCGCAGTAAGAAAAGCCAAAATAACTGCAATGTAAACCGGAACTGTGATTCCTGAAATTGATACCATTATATATTGGATGGTTAGTCCGCTGATTCCAAACCCGGTCAGGAATACGATAAAGAGCATTATTACTGGTACTTCACCTATTCTGAACCAGGCAAGTAGTTTAGACAAAGAATCCGGTGGCCCGCTGACATCTGAAAGGTCTGCATCCACGTCGATATCAATGTTAGCATCAAATTCGGGCAGCATGGAATCCACCATTTCAGAGAGTCCCATACCCATACTTGCTGATAAAACCTCGATCACAGTAAAGGCAAGCATTACTGCCAACGAAATAACAAAAGGCGTGTTGGCAGGTGATAGAAAAAAATCAATCATGCACTCTTCCCGTGTTTGCCCTTAATGGCAGCAAGTCGTTCCTGAATTCTATTCTTTTTAGACATATCTTCCAGCTCATTCATTGCAGCAGCAGTATCACGATCCGCTAGTCCGCTGCCTTGTGCTATTCCTGTGGTCTTCTCAAAAACACGTCCAAAGGCAGATTCGGCTTTACTGACTTTACCGGCAATTGAATCACCTTTTTGAACCGTATTGCCCTCTTGCCCTGTAGCACTTTCCTTTCTGCTTGCCTTAAAGAGCCGGAGATCTTCCTTCATTTCTCCTTTTTTACCTTTAAGAGCTGCGATATATCCTTCTAATTCCTTTTCAGAGTTACTTAAATCAGCAATCTGAATTTCAAGTATGGGAATCTGTGCTTCAATGTCAAGCTGCTGTGAAATGGCAACTTCGGCAAGATCATCACGTTTTTCTTGAACAGCCAGTTCAATCTTCTCGTCTAATTCTTCGCATTTGGAATTGACCTGCATAAGTCTTGAGTTGGTCATGTGTTTATTTGCTATCACTTTTCCAAGCTCGCCCCGTACTTCTTCAACGGCATCATCAATTTCTCGCAAGGCCTGTTCCATTACGGCTTCAGGGGCTGCATTCTCAACGGCATCGAGCAGGGCATTGAAGCCACCACTGATAATCCTGCTGACTCGTCCTATAATTTTTTCTTTCATTATTTCTCCTCCTTTTCCCGGGTTGTTCTGTCAATAATTTTTATGATTCCAGCAAGCGAAGCTACGTGATCTTTTAATATATTTGGGGAATAGCTGTTGCTCTGTGTTGATAGTTCCTGATGTAAAAGGGATTCAAAAAGCCTTAGCACTCGATCCACAGCACCTTTTTCATAAGTACTTAATTCATTTTCCGATTCTATAACTTCGGGTAATGAGCAGAGACAGTAGGCATAAAACTCAGGAAGCCACTCTAATATTCTGGCTAACAGTTCTGAATGGATATTCTCTTCAAACTCCGCATTTTTTATCCTCTCAGTCAGCGGTGTTACCTGTTCCTGAATCATTTTGTATGATCCGGTAAAATCCTGGGAATATTCTCTTTGTAAGCGGGCCTCTTTGATTATGGCTCGCAGTTTGTCACTGGGAGTATTGGCACCATTGATTTCCAGAAGATTTAGGAACTCCGCATCCTCTGTACTTATACGTGCCCCAATCTGTATTTTTTTCATTCGACACCTCTTTGTTAGTGTTTGTCGCCATTGTACAGCAGAATGTTTTCATTTGCAAACGAAATAAAACAAAGAGTGTGGTATGTCTTGTATTTTTTTAGTATATGTTAAATCCTGGGAATTTG
>DQVD01000139.1 GCA_015661935.1 Desulfocapsa sulfexigens
CAGATAAAGGCCTGTAGCAAGTTCAATAAAGCGTGTTTCAATGGGAGCAAAAAGCTCATCAATATTTTTTCCCTCTTCATAAAGCCCAGCTGCGTAGAGGATATTTTTTCTCTGATCCTGTAGTCGATTAGCCTCCTGTTGTGGACGCAGGCCGACTGCGGTAATGGCGATCAATGCAGAACAAACCAGGGCGAGAAGAAGGACTGTATAATAGGATCTGAATACGGAATCTTTAACCATGCCGTAACCTCCGCCTCTTTATGTTTGCCTGGATAACACAATAGTCAAACAGGGGGGCAAAGACATTGCCAAGAAGAATTGCAAGCATAACACCTTCAGGGTAGGCGGGATTAGCCACCCGAATAAGAATTGCAAGCCCCCCGATAAAGAGCCCAAACATCCATTGCCCCATTGGTGTATGGGCAGCTGATACCGGATCAGTTGCCATGAAGACAAGCCCAAAGGCAAATCCACCAAGCACCAGATGCCAGTGGGGCGGGATAGCATACATGGGATTTGCAGCGCTTCCCAAAAGCCAGAAAAGAGTGCTGCATATAAGCCCGCCAAGGAGCATGGATAACATTATTCTCCAGGAGGCAATTCCTGTTAGCAATAAAATAAATGCGCCAAATAGACAGGCAAGTGCTGAGGTTTCACCCATGGAACCAGGAACTGTGCCAAGAAAAGATTGGAGCCAGGTAATGGATATGGAATCAATCGCCGCACCTGGCGTAGCAGATGCAAATTGGCTGAGTGCTGTGGCACTTGTCATCCCATCCACTCCTGTCCAGATCATGTCTCCGCTCATTTGCGCAGGATAAGCAAAAAATATAAAAGCCCTGGCAGCAAGTGCCGGGTTCATAAAGTTTCTGCCAACTCCACCGAAGGCCTCTTTGGCAAAGATGACCCCAAAACTGATACCCGCAGCAACTTGCCAGAGCGGAATAGATGGTGGCAGGGTAAGTGCAAAGAGCAGGCTGGTGACCAAAAAGGCTTCTGAGAATTCATGGCCCCGGACAATGTTAAAGACTGCCTCCCATATGGAGCCAACAAGCATGGTAACGATATAAACAGGTAGAAAATATAGCGCGCCATGTGAGAAGTTGGAAAGCAGATTGTTTGGATCACAACCGATCTGAGACATAACAAGACCACGCCAGCCAGCGGGTTCGGAAAGCCCCATTGCAAGCAGTGCTGAGTTAGCCTGATAACCGGTATTCCACATTGCCATCAGTACGCAGGGGAGCAAGGCAAGGATCACTGTTACCATAATCCTTTTTAGATCCATGGAATCTCGCACATGGGGCGCAAGCGAGGTGGTTTTACTGCTTCCAAAGAGGAAGGAGTCCATGGCCTCGTATATCGGGTACCAGCGCTCTAAACGGCTTCCTTTTTGGAAGTAACGTTCGGCGTCATGGCAGATTTTTTGTAATGATTTCATTTCTGTATTACACCTTTAATCGCCACGTTCAATAGCTGTCAGCACTTGACGCAGTGCCGATGCAAATTCATTTTTACCAGGGCAGACAAAGCCGCAGAGTGCGAGATCTTCTTCAATGAGTTCAAGGCAGCCAAGATCCTTTGATTTTTCAGTATCTCCAATATCCAGTGATTTTAAAAGAGAGGTTGCAATAATATCAAGTGGCATAACCTGATCGTAGGTGCCAAGCGGGTAAATAGCTCTTTTTCCTCCCCAGAGTGCGGTGTTGAAGGGAAGGCTGAGACGTCTTCGTAATGCTGATACAAAAAGGGGTTTTACGGAAAAGCGTGATGCTCCGGGCATGAGCCAGTTGCAAAAAGATCGACCGTTACTGTCTTTTAGTACTGATACCTGATTGTGGTATCGTCCAAGGTATGTGTAATTATCGGCAGATTCCCTACCACTTAAAACAGAACCGGAAATTATTCTTAAATTTTCCTGCGTGGTTTCCCGCTCACAAAGCTCAGAAAGGCTGGCACCGACCCGGGTTGTGATGAGTGCTGGTTTGTTTACAGCAGCGCCTCCAAGTGAAACAATTTTTTCTGTATATAGGTGGCCGCTTGTAAAGAGGTGGCCAAGGGCTATCACATCCTCGTAACTAATCTGCCATACTGTTTTGTCTTCATGTACCGGGTCGATGAAATGAATATGGGTGGATGCAAGGCCAGCAGGATGGGGGCCTTGGAATTTCCAGTATTCAACACCGTTTAGTTTTTCAGCTTTGAGAAGTTCTTCAGCACCTGTGCAGTAATGGATAGGAACAGTAAAAAGCTTTTGTAATATTGTTAAGCCTAGTTGATATGTCTCAGCTGATCTGGCTATGATGACTTGTGGATCCGGAGCAAGAGGGGAGGTATCAATTGCCGTAATAAAAAGTGATACCGGGCTTGTGCTGACTGATGGGATTTTACCGTAAGGGCGAGTTCGAAAACTGGTCCACATTCCGGAGTCGATCAGCAGGCAGCGGATCGCTTCTGCATTTAAATCCTGAACTGATTGGCTGGAGGGATCAAGAAATTGGATACTTTCTTCTCCGTCAAGTTCAATCACAATGGATTCAAACTTTCGTTTTGCGCCACGGTTTATGGCGATAACTTTTCCACATCCTGGTGAGCTAAAGTGAACGCCCTTATTTTTTTTATCGTTGAAAAGATGTTGGCCGATTTTTACTTGGTCGCCGGTTTTCACCAGCATGGTCGGTTTCATTCCGAAATAATCATCGCCAATAAGGGCAACATGATTCACCCTGTTGCCATGCCGCACAATTTGTTCAGGCTGCCCGGAGATTGGGATATCCAAACCTTTATGTATTTGAATGGTTTTCATGTCAGGCAAAGAACCCCGTAGTGTTTGACTGCTTAAGCTTTTTGTCGACAACATACGCTTCGCAGCCATCCATGGATTCGATAAGGTCAAAGCCATCAGCTTTGCCAAGTACCATGACAGCGGTGGAGAGGCAGTCAGCCAGCGCAACATTAGGTGCTGTTATGGTGCAGCTTGCAAGTTCAAGCGGTGAAAAACCATTTTGGGGATGAATTATGTGGTGATGCTTTAAGTCAGCAGTAAATGATTGTAGATAATCTCCAGAGGTGGCCACTGCTTTGTTACTTACTTCAAGTATGACTGGCTTTTGGGCTTTCTCTGTTCTTGGAGGCCTGAGAGCGATACGCCAGGGGGAATGTTCATCTTTTTGTCCTGAAACCATGAGATCTCCCCCAGCTTCGAGGTAGACATTGTTAAATCCATGATCTTTTAAAATACCAATGCCCTGATCAACAATATACCCTTTGGCTATGCCATCAAGCGATACAGCCATACTCTTTTTACTAAAGAGTATCTTCTCTTCATCAATGTGGAGCTGTTCAAAATTGACAAGCCCTTTAGTTGCAGCAAAGCTTTCCTGATCAGGGTGATCATTTTCACCGCGAATGGATTCATGCATATGCAACAGTGGAAGTATTGTCACATCAAAAGCACCTGAGGTTTTGCTGTAGATGTCTCCTGCCATTGTTAAAACATCTAAAATGTGCGTACTTGGATCATTTAATCTTCCAAGCCTGTTCAAAGTAGCAAGTTCACTATCTTCCATATGTCTGCTGAGGTGAGATTCAAGCAGTTCCATTTTTCCAATGGTTTTGCTGATTGCCTCTTCACATGCGTCACGATCAGGGCCATAAACAGTGAAATTAAGCACTGTCCCCATGATGGTTTGACTTCTGCGAGCTGCTTGCAAAGGTCTGATACTTCCAAACAGGCCAAGTTTCCAACAGCTTGCGGTTGCACCTGCAACAGCTATAATTTGCAAGAACCTGCGTCTATTGAGAGAGGCCGGCTTTCCTGTTTCATGCTTCATGAAAGTGTCCCTGGTGGAAGTTGATCTTTTTATATAATGTTATCGTATTACAAATACGGTTTCTTATAAGATTTTTAACAAAACCGGTATTTCCTAAAAGACTCTAAAATGCTACGTTACTCATGTGCCAAACTTGAAGCAAGGAATAGTCAATATTAAAATTTATGGGACTATAAAACCTGTGTGCTAGGTTTACATCTTTTTATAAACTTATCAAAACGAATAGTCTAAGCAAAAGGAAAAAATATGGGATTAATGGATCTCAGCATAGAATGATTGCTGAATTGGATAGCGGGTTGAGCCGTGAAGAAATTTAGAAGAGTATAAATTTGGCAACATTAAAGCGAAGCCTGGTTCAGAAGTTTTTTTCTAATGTTAGAGCAAAATTGTAGAGACTCATGTGAACTTTCGTTTTCTCAGTATCCCCAAAAAAATATCCTAAAGCCAAGATTTCTAAATGGCGAGTTCTCCTTTCAATGGTTTATCTGGAAAACGAGAAAAGACAAAGTAGGGGTGAGGGATTGTTGCTGTACACACATAAAACAATTTCTTATTTTAGTGCAGAAATGACTGATCACAATAGGAAAAAAAGCCAAAGTACAAAAAAGTACGGTGAATTCTTAGTGCTGCTTGCTGCAATCCTCTGGGGTACTACCGGCACTGCCCAGGCCTTTGCCAATCCGGCAGCCCAACCTGTGGTAATCGGTATTTGCAGGGTGCTCATTGCTGGCCTTGTATTGAGCATTCCTGTCCTGCTGCGTGGTAATTTGATGAAGCTGTTTCAACCATTTGGCCTTGTTCTTTTGGCCGCAGTCAGTTCCTTGATGTATCAGGTAACTTTTTTCAGCGCTGTACATATAACCGGTGTTGCCATCGGGACAATCGTTGGTATAGGCTCTTCTCCAATCTTTGCCGGAATACTCGGTTGGCTGATCCGTAAAGAACGACCCGGATGGAGATGGTGGCCGGCAACAATACTTGCAATTGGCGGGACGTTTCTGGTGGCATTATCTTCCAGTACCGGATCTGTTGCTATTTCAGGTATACTTCTTGCTTTGGCATCCGGATTTTCCTATGCCGTTTTGGCAGTGGCCATGAAAAATATCCTGCAATTGCGGAATGATCCCTTATCTGTTACCTGTGGTGTTTTTCTGCTTGGTGGTTGTATAACTCTGCCTGTCTTATTTTTCTTTGAGATCTCCTGGATGAAACATCCAGACGGAATAGGTGTACTCCTGTATCTTGGAATAATTACCGCTGCCCTGGCCTACTATCTTTTTACTTCAGGCCTGCGGTATGTAAAGGTGGCAACAGCAGGAACTTTAACTATGGCTGAGCCAATGACTGCCGGAATCCTTGGGGTGGTTATCCTGGGGGAACGTCTGAGTACTTCGGGATGGTGGGGGATTGCATTGCTGATCAGCGGGTTGATTATTCTTGCTTTTCCAGCGAGGACCGTTCGTGCTTTATTTCCGGCTCACTCAAAAAATACATAGGCAGTCTCTTTTAATGATCCATGTGTGTATGTATGGATCAGACTTCCTGCCGAACCCTAGGTATAGCTCACGTTAGAAGTGTACCTTGATTGAAGGTACACTTATGGCAAAGTCCCGTTCAAAAACTCTTCTAGATTAGTATATCCGTCATTGTCTGAGTCCTCATTTCTGTCATCAGGGTTATTCTCATCCAATCCATGGGCAGTTTCCCACACGTCAGACATGCCATCATTATCACTATCAGGATATGCTGTACCCATGTTTAATTGATACTGTCCAGGATTAGCTATGAATTGGGCTTCCGGGATATACCTATGCACTCCATTGTCATAGTATGGCCAACCTCCTACCATATCGACAGAACTTACGAGTGTATCACCTGTGGCATTTAAATAATCATTGATTACACGTGCGTCTACCAGGTCTCTATTGTTCACCCAGGAGCCATCAGCCAGGAGCCTGCGGCTATTTCCGACCCCGTCATTTGCTAATAATGTAGTATCAAGTGTTAAGGCGTTCTCCCTGTCTATTGGATGGGTTACTGTACGCATTTGCATTCTTTGGAAATCTCTGGATACAGGTGTAACTACTCCACCTAAATATGCAAAATTTTCATCAGCATGGTGCATCATCGTATCCCAGGCATCTTGCGCCGGGTCAGCATTATGATAACCAATATTTCCATTGAAATACATGGAGAGATCTCTAAATACACCAGTGGCAGGATTACCTTCCTCAGCCGGAATAAAAGTGACCTCCGGTCTTCTGTCGCCTCCTTGCCTTGCAGGGCCTGCTTTGTATACATTGTCCACAATATCAATTATTACTCCACCACGAACAGCGCTTGCGTACCATCCCCAGTTATAGATAATGTTTGCAGCAATGTCGCCACTTCCACCTTTTATAGTTGGGTTGCGGTTATTGTTTCTGGCAAAAAGATTGTGATGCACCGATACATTAACTGATGTTTCCGGGTTGGTACTGGAGCCGACAAAGAATCCGGTAGAGTCAGTAAGTCTCCCGTCAACGGTTGTGGCTCTTCTGAGATTTTCTGAACTAATACTCCATTGGAAAGTAATATTATTTGGAACCACTGCACCTCCTGGATGTACATTAAACATGCCAAAGTTTTCATCTCCTGCCCAGCCAATGGAACAATGATCAACTATTATATTATAACAATCACCTATAATGGAAAGATTTGAACCCTGCTGTCGGTATTCTTCGGGGGGGCTACCGCCTTTTCGAATGCGAATATATCTCATAATTACATCATGAGTATTTCTAAATTCAAACACTCCACCATTAGGACTTGACGGGAAAACAACAGTAATACCATCACCAGGAGCTGTCTGGCCGGCAATTGTGATAAATGAATCATCTCTTACCAAAATAGTTCGTTGCAGATGGATGTAGCCACCTACTTTAAAGACGATAGTTCTAGGTACATTTTTATATTCGGCTGCTGTTAATCCATAGCGCAAGCTTCCTTCTTCATCACTATCGCTTAGATTGGTTACTTCATACACAATGCCTCCTCTTCCGCCTTTAGACGCTGCTCCGCCGCCCTGGGCTTCTGGAAATGCTCTTTCTTTCTGATTATTCACTTCTGAGGAAAGCAAAAGAGGATAAATGGGAGTGAGGGTTTGCTCACTCCATGTTGTCGCCGGAAACAAAAAGGCAAGAGTAAGTAACAGAGTGAGAAGAGAAATTTTGAAAATAGTTGAAGTTGAAGTCTTGTTTGTTCTGGCTCTGTTGAAAAGCTGCTTGCTATCTTGAAAATTTGTTTTTGGGAGATTGATTGGTTTCATTTTCATTATTCAATATTAGGGGATGTACCACAATTTATGGGGAACAGGAAAAATAGGTTGATTGTGAAATTAGGTCGCCAGCATCAGATATTAAAAAAAACTGCAAAAAGTTCATAAACGTC
>DQVD01000100.1 GCA_015661935.1 Desulfocapsa sulfexigens
AATCTGGTCGATCAGGAATGCCAGCATTGTCAGAAAAACAAACGAATGACCACCTTAAAATAGGGGTGGACGATGGCCGCGCCGTCAGCACTCAGGTAATAAGTGATCTTGCCGTTTGCATGGACCTTTTCCATGCAAGCATCAGAATAGAGAGTGCTGGAAGAAAAATAGCCGGTGCCGTCGAGGTTGAGCAGATAACAACCGTTCATGAATACCAGCTGCTACACAACAGGCTTTTGCCCGTGGCGATATGCGTCTTTTAGGAAAGATGGTGCAGTCTTTACTGGCGTATCCTGATGGATGCCGTGTCGAGGAGCTTGGCACTCTTGAAAAAAACGGAATAGATGAAGTTGTTGCTCAGGCCAAAGCTCTTGAAATAGACCTGCACCCCAAGGAAGAACGTCTGCTTGCGATTCTTGCAGCAGAGAAAAAACAGAGACGCAAGGTTGCTGTCTTTCTGGAGCATACCGGCACAAGGGATCTTTTACCTACCCTTGAGAAAAACCTTGGTGAGAAAGGTTTTACACCTCTCATATTACGAAGTCAGGCTGTGAAACCGGAACACCGGGAAGACTGGCTGAAAGAGAAAATGGATACAGGTCAGCATGACTGTTTTATCTGCAATCCCAATCTGGTGAAAACCGGTCTTGATCTGCTGGATTCCCCTACCATCATTTCTTTGCAGTGTGGATATTCTGTATTCACCCTGCGCCAGGCAAGTCGTCGTTCATGGCGAATCGGTCAGAATCTTCCTGTGCGTGTTTTCTATATGGCCTATGCCAAAACCTTGCAGGAAAAGGCTCTTTCATTGATGGCTCAGAAGATGGAAACATCTTTAGCTGTTGAAGGGGAATTATCAGATCAGGGATTGGCTTCATTATCGGAATCTGAAAATTCCATGATGTATGAACTTGCCTAGGGTTTAACCGGCAAGCGTTCCCACCCTAACAGCCATCGATTTACTGTGGGATAGCGGCTTGTTTCCCGTTCATGCACAGCAAAGCAATGTGCGCAACGCCGCAAGAGATGGCTACCAGCGGCATATGATTCGTTTTGCCAAAAACGGCCTTGCCTTTGATGGTGAACGGATTGATCTGATATTATACAACACCCATGACTGCGGATGTGCATTTAAACTGATTGCTTCTGTATGGCGGCAGATTTGCGGAAACGGCTTGATGGTTGCTTCTGAATTTGCCAATTTCAGCCATTAGCAAATCGGTTTTAACCCGGATGATTTTATTTGTTCTGCGGGTGAAATTGCATCTTCTGCCGGAACAATAGCAGATCAGGTAGATGATATGAAGGTCATCGACATCACACCCGATGAGCGAAATATCTTCGCCATGTTTGCCCACAATCTTGTAAATGATGATATTGAAAGTGCACCTATTCAGCCGGATCAGTTATTGTCGGAACGTCGTTATGACGACAAAGGCAATGATTTGTGGACAACCTTTAACGTAGTTCAGGAAAATATCATGCGTGGCGGTCTCAAAGGTAGGACTCGAGGCAGTAATGGACCTCTCAGACGTACCACCACACGCCCGGTAAAAGCCTTGGATCGAAATGTAAAACTCAACCAAGCTCTCTGGTATTTGACAGAAAAGATGGCTTAGTTGAAACCGGCACCACTCGCAAGTAATGCTGTGAATGCTTTATATACATAACTCGTTAACCATAGCCGTCTCCTTCGGGGGACGGCTTTTTTATTGCATTGTACTTGCAACCTCACCTAAATATGATATCATATCGTTTAGTATAATAACATTTAATATGAAATCATATGGTATAGATAATGGCAATTGTATTATTCGGTGGTGAAAAAGGCGGCACTGGGAAAACCACATTGGCAACTAATATGGCCGCTATGCTTGCTTTGCAGGGTAAGGATGTAATGTTGCTGGATACTGACCGACAAGGAACAGCATCCTTCTGGGCGACTGTAAGAGAAGAGACGGAAAGGGAACCACGCATTGCTTGTGTGCAGAAATTTGGAAAAGGTTTAGTTTCACAAGTGCGTGATCTGGCAGATCGATACGATGAAATCGTGATCGATGCTGGTGGCCGGGATTCTGCTGAACTTCGCTATGCCCTTGGCGTCTCAGATTTTGCGTATATTCCCATCCAGCCTTTTCAATTTGATATCTGGACTCTGCAGCAAATGGACGAGCTGGTGGATATGGCTCAAGGACTAAATGACAATCTTCAGGCCTTCATTGTGCTAAACAGAGCCTCAACAAATCCAGCCGTTCAGGAAGAAGCAGAAACACGAGCGTTTTTTGAGCAGGAAAATTTTCAGAATCTTAAGCTTGTAGATTCCGTTCTTCGGGATCGAATATCATATCGTAAGGCTGCCAGGGATGGATTATCTGTGGTGGAAATGAAACAGGACAAAAAAGCAATCCAGGAAATGATTCAACTTTTTGAAGAGGTATATGGTGGCAGCTAAAAAGAAAAGTACGCTACGCCCGACTCCAAAACGAAAAACAGATGCTGATCTTGATAAATTTGCAGCTGGTGCCGGCAATCGCAGCTCAAAGCAGGATGTTGTGTATCCTTGGGAGGAACCGCATATCAGAGAAGATGTGAAAAAGAATTTGCCTCTACGAATCCCTGAGCCGTTGTATATGAAGCTCAAGTACATTGCTGATCATACGCCGTATAGCATGAACTCTTTTATACTTGAACGTCTGACCAGTGAGATTGAAGAAGAAGTCGCATCTCTAACCGACTAACCTGCATATAAAGGAGAACTCAGTTTACAGATACCTTCAGCTATTGATTCCACCCCCAATCTTTATACCTGTCCCGTGACCAGCGCAGATATTTTATCAGTTCCCAATTCACCATGTCAGCATCAAATTCTTCGCTGTCATAATGTCCGCCAGACCATTCCATCAATCTTTCATGATCTTCGTGTCCGGGATCAGCCAAAGCACTGCAAAAGTCAAAATAGCCGGGAATGCCGCCAACATCTTCAGGCGGACATGCTCTTGCACCATCGAGGCAGGCAATTTCGTTTTGCAGCCTGGGATTGAAATAATGACTTTCTTCAAGGGTCAATTCGTGCATCCAGCTGTCACCAAAATCATAGAGATATAAAATTTTTCGATTTTTCTGCTTCACCAGATCTCCAAAACGATACCTACCGCACTCCAGCCCATCGTCTCTTTCCTGCGGATATTCAGTGTAACGTTTCTTACCAATCGTGAATTCGTGAAGATGACTGTCAGTCCAGCCCATCACAATCTGGATAACATCATGGAGCCTGTCCAGTGTTATACTTGCCGGTACGACAAATCTTCTCCAGATTTCGGGATCAATATCAAGCAATCTAACTTTCAGCAAATACATCCGTTCACTCATAATTTCCCCTCATATTTGGGCCAGAAGCTTCGTTTTCGTTTGTGCGCCTCGTAAATTCTGTCCTTAAAAACTTCATGAATTTCGAAATTTCCCCAATCAGATATTGAGTCAGCCATGGTATCCAGTTTTTTCAGATACTGGACCCCATATGAATAGGCCTTGGTGTAACCACGGTCAAGGATTGAGCTCAGCAAAAAGTTCAGGATCTTTTATCTGGCGGGCCAGAGATTCAATAAGACGTAAATTGTGTCGCTTTCTGTATTCATCCTCCTCATTTCCTACTAACTTCTGAA
>DQVD01000305.1 GCA_015661935.1 Desulfocapsa sulfexigens
ACAGCAGACTGTTCCTCCTGAACTCCACTCCATTCTTCAGATGAGTTCTCTACATCATCAAAGAAGAAATCCAAACTCTTATCCAAATCTTCAGATTCTGACTTTTCAATATCAGCAGCAAAGGCAGCTTCATCAACCCCTCTTTCATCATCACTGCCTATTAGTGCAGAAGCAACTTCACCATCTATAAACGGAAGCACTTCTTCATCCGAATCATCATCTGCCTCTCTTTCAACATCAACTCCAGGAACAACTTTATCAGCAATTTTTTTATCAGGATCCTGATATTCAGGCACGAGGGATTTAGCCAGGTTACCTGCTAATTTTTCAACACTAAAACTACTTTCTTCTTCAGCTTCAGAAAGTGCAGGTGCGACAACGCCACCAACAAATGGCAGGGCTTCTTCATCAGAATCATCATCTGCCTCAGTTTCAACATTCACACCTTGAAGAGCAGCACTTTTTTCTGTTTTTGTATTATCCGATTCATCTTCAACCTCACCAAAAACCGAGAATAAACGGGATTCAATATCTGTAGTAATTTCATTTGACTCATCATCCTGAAGAGGTGGAACTTCTCTTCTTACTTCCGCGACAACATCAGGTGTTGTTTCAACAATTGTCTCCACAGGCTCAGTGCCTGGTTTGTCGCGTGTTATCTCTGCTTTAAAAGATTTAAACTTTTCAACCTCTGCAAGAAGCAGTTGTTTGTCTTCACCCGGAGGAAGATCTCCAGATGGTATTCTTTCAAGCACTTCATAGAACGAACGCATAAGAGTAAAAGCCTTACCGTCAGACTTACTCCTCATTTTATTGATATAGGAGCAGAGTGCCCCGATACCCTGTAAGAGAATTATTTTTGCTTTGCTATTTCGATACACTCCTTCAAGACGATTAACCTCTTCACCAAGTTTTTGCAGTTCTTGGTCATTAATTTCCCAATCAACCCCTAACACTCTTGCTTTGAGTGTTTTTAATTCCTCAACTTCAGCAGAATCACTTTGGGTTTCACTTGCAAATGCTGGTACCCCAGTTACAACAGTATCTGAGTCAGTGGATAATTTTCCAATCTGGGCCTTTAGATGATCAAATTTTTTAACATCTTCGAGAAGAATCTCTTTTTTTTCATCATCACTCATCACATCATCAGCAGAAACGATCTTTTCCAAATTATGATAGAAAGTAATGAGTAACTTAATGGCATTCGGATGAGCATTTGCCTTTCCCTTATAAATATACTTCCCGATTTTATTCAGACCCTGAACATAAACCAGCTTGATTTTATCATTTGCCCATATATCAGCAAGATCCACCAGTTCATCATCAAGTTGCTGAAGAATGTCGTCGTTAATTTCCCAATCTATGGAAAGAATGATTGTTTTTAACCTGGCGATGGGAGATTCTTCTCCACCGGTAAATTCAAACAGATCAATAGAATCCGTCGAAAAAGTGTCATTGTCTTCAAAACCAATGGTCAGATCATCTTCAAATTGATTTCCGCTCTGTTGTGTCACCGTTCTTTCCCTAGAGTAATTTTTTCTGAATAGAGACAACCGTTGATGAAATAATCTTTTTCAAGGTTGCTGCTACATTATATCCTGTAATGGCACTTGCTTCAAAATCAGGGACTTTTAGCCGACTATTCAAATCTTTTCGCAATACATCTGTTGGTAAGATGGGTACACCATGATCTTTTAAGTCAACTTTGTTATATTGAATGACCAAAGGAATTTTAAAAATCGATTCTTTGTAATCCTGAAGGTTTTCATGGAGTTGATTAAGGGAACGGATATTTTTCTCCCTCTGTTTGGCCATCGCATCAGCGACAAAAACAACGCCATCCACACCTTTTAAAACCAGTTTTCTGGTGGCATTGTACTTTACCTGCCCAGGAACAGTATACAGCTGAATTTTTATATCATAACCCTTAATTTGGCCCATATCAAAAGGCAGGAAATCAAAAAACAGCGTTCTATCACCATGTGTTTTTAAACTTACCATTTCCGATTGAATCTGCTTACGGAATTTCCGATTTACATATTCCAAATTAGTCGTTTTCCCACAACGACCCGGCCCATAATAAACAATTTTAACTTGAACTACTTTTTCTTTTAAGTTGATAAAGCTCAACGCATTGCCCCCAGTATCAAAGGTTTCCGGTTTCTAGAAAATCTGACTTTGAATACAAATTCGTGTAACTATTCAGACACTTCCTAAGAATGGCGCATCAAAATTTGCAGTAAACCTAGGTCTGTAGGCGTTTACCAGTACCTCAGTAAGCGTTTACCAGTACATCATTTTCGTCCGTTTGTGACTCGTAGCATATGCAGTTATATGTGAGCAGGCGCAAACAGACGAAAATGAGGTGCTGTGAACGCTTACCATTCAGAGAACATCCCATGCTGTTTAATGTTTCTTGCTATTCCTCTGAATAGTTACCTGAATAATTACAAATTTTCAGTCTTTATTTCCTTCCCAGACTTTGCGAATCTGCTCAATGGCCTCTACAACATTCAGCCTCAGAAATCCAAGCGAAATGTCCTTTCCGAACATGGAAATCAAAAGCAACTCATCATCGATCTTACTAAAATGAATATTAGATTCCTGCCCCTTATGGAAAAGTAATGAAAATTCTGCCTCTCCAACGAGTTTGGCCATAGCATCAACTGTGGCAAAATTACCGGCGGCAAGTGCCGCAAATGAATAAACATCATATTTACTTTCGCCATTATCTTTGGCAGTTATGATATTGCCGGCCATATCGATAATAATAACGCAGTCAACACCAAGTTTAATGAGCTTGCTGGACAAAATCGTATCGATTTGCTCTAGCTGCTCTTGACTGACTATCCCATAATTCATGCCAAGTACCTCTTTTCTTAATTACGAGCCAAAATAATCGGCCCTTCTTGACTGTATTTCCACTTAACAGCCCAAAATAACGTATTAAAAATTCAGAGTTTGTTAATCAGCTCACAGACCATAAAAAAACAGCCGATCATGTTACTCTTCTCAATGATTCCTGAGAATATGACTACAAGGATGTTCTTTCGTCAAATAAAACACATAGCAAACAAACTGAATTAGTTAACAGTATACGATAGATTTTTATTGATATGAAGTTGTTTTTTTAATTTTTCCTAAAAAAATCATACTGATATAGTAAAAATCATTCCTGAACTATGAAAAACAACGCAAACACTATGTTTTAACGCTACTTACCGTTAACTTCCCAACGTTTTTTTTCATACCCATAAACTAACAAGGGAGAATTGATCAACATCGACCAGGCCAAGATCTGTTATTTTAAGATGCGGGATCACCGGAAGTGCCAGGAAACTCATTAGCATGAAGGGATCCGACACCTGTACC
>DQVD01000298.1 GCA_015661935.1 Desulfocapsa sulfexigens
TTAAAATGGGGGACACTGATGTAATGAAAACTTTCCGGCTGCCAGCTATCTTCCCGCTCGTCACAGTTTGGTGAGCACCAGGCTCGATTACCTTCCGGCACCCTGGGGATAAGGCTTTCCATATTAATTGCGTGCATGGCAATAGCCTCTTCATGCTCTTCAAGGCTGATGCTGTACTTGAGCATTGGGCGAAAGTTGCCCCGTTGCTTTTCGATTCTCCAGTTTATTTTCATTGGCTGAGCATGTTAATTTATAAATTGATTACTTCTCCAAACGGAGGTTCTCTTAAATTTGTCCCGACTTTAACCCATACAACCGGGTAGTCCGGTTCAAATTCCGGGAAGCTGATACACTCCATGTCTGTCAGGTATATGAGGCAGGCAGGATTAAGACCTTCCCTGTCTATTAATTGAAATACCGGACGATAATCCGTCCCTCCGCCACCTTTGGGATTAATTGTCACGGGCAGATCACTACGTTCAAACACCTTATAATCGTGCACTTTTATGTCACAGTAAATGAGATGTATACTTGCAGGATACTGTTCCATAATGCCGGATATCTCTGCTGCAAACTGTGACAATTCATCGGGAGCGATGGAACCGGAAGTATCTATGCCAACAACAACCCTGTTCAATTCGCTGTTTGAAAGTGAAGGGAAATAAAGACCCTGATGAATATAGCGCCTGTTTGGAGTAAGCCACGAATAGTCGGAACGGGCAGATCGTTCAATAAAACGGGCAAGCAGTTCCTGCCAGTTAAGTTTTGGATTGATCTTTTTATCTATGAGGCGTGCCACTCCAATCGGCAGTTTGCCAATTTCTCTTGCGTTGTGAACAGCCTGTATAAACGCCTCGTCCCAGTCAGTTTCTGTGGACGGTCTATCGTTACCGGAGTCTCCATCCAGGGCATCACGAATTTCTCCTGAGAGCCCAGGATCGCCATCGGGAGTTTGCAGTTCTTCTTCTCCACTGTCAGCCGGGCTGTCTGAGTCAGACTGCTCAGGTTTTACCTGCTCTTCCTCTTCTTCCTGCTCAGAATTCTGGCCATCGGCCTCCTGTTCACCATCTTCGGTCGAATCTTTTTCCCCCTGTCCCTGCTGCAATATTTGGTATACGCTTTCTGCACTTCTGCCTCGATATTCCTCAAGGTATAAATAGGCATCCGGTAAGGTAAAACCTGCATCAAGCAGAATCCAGTTGATTGCATAATCACAGGCACGGTTCCACATTTTCGGATCCCGCGACTGCCGCCTTTTATGATGATTACATGCCGGATGCATGACAAGATGGGCAGCCAACCCCTCAATTTTCGCTTGAGAGAGAATATTGATATACTCTGGGTTGTAGGCAAAAACTTTCCCATCTGTCCAGGCAGTATGGCAAGTTGTATCCTCCTGGAGTGTTAACCTGAGAGCCAGGGAGGCAAAAAATGGATGATTTAGAATCAAAGAAGTTCTGGCTCGAATAATACTTTTATATGCTTTTTGATCCTGCATCAGCTTCACACTCAAACAAGAACATCAGCATGCTTTGTGGCCCATCCGGCAAAACTATCCGAATCTGCAAGCCCACGACAATGACGCACTGCTTCCCGAACCAGAAGCACTGAAAATTCATCAGGGAGACGACCAGCAAAAATCAGCACCTTGTCACCCCGCTCCATGGTCGCTGCCCTGCCCACCATCTCGCACACGGCAAAGAGCACTGCAGGATTGGTGGGGATTTCAACTTGTCCGGGGTTTTCTATGATATCTTCAATCTCAGGCAGATCCTGCCATATCTTCATGAATCCTGAAAACTCTTTGGCAGCTCCTTTACCCACAGTTCCTGCCAGCAACTCAGAAAAGATATCCGGGTCAGTGGAACTCTTTAGAATACCGGACGCAAACTCCCACGAACGTGGCGAAGGAAAGGCCTTACTACTTCGTTCAGGCTCAAAATCGTGAAGAAGAGCCGGACGAAAACGCAGAAATGCTATTATTTCCGGAGCCATCTCCATTTCAACAGCCCAGAGTAACCATTCATCAAAATCCACCGTAAAATCAATATGAACAAAACGATTTGCCAAAGCCGAGGGCATGCGGTGAGTTACGGATCTGTCTTTCTCACGATTACCGGCAGCGATAATAGACCAGCCGTCCGGCAAAACATACTCTCCAAGCCGTCTGTCAAGCACCAGCTGATAGCATGCGGCCTGTACAAGAGGCGGCGCTGCATTCAATTCATCAAGAAAGAGAATTCCTGAACCATCTTGCGGAAGAAATGATGGTATGCACCATTCCGACAAGCCATCCGAACTGATTCGGGGTAGGCCACGCAAATCCACCGGATCAAGTAAAATGGCCCGGATGTCGATAAGATCCAGCCCCTGGCTCTTTGCCGACTGGGCAACCACCTGACTTTTCCCGACACCCGGCGGACCCCACAAAAAGACAGGCTGTTTTAAAGTAATTAACTGTTCGAGTGATTTGCTGATATTTGATGCTTTCATTGTAATTTTATCGTTTATGCCTTTACTGTGATTAGCGATACTGTACTTATTGAGCCATGCCTAATTTTATCAGTAAAAA
>DQVD01000431.1 GCA_015661935.1 Desulfocapsa sulfexigens
CCATATGTCTGATATTGCGAGAATTATTTTTTGACAATTCTGAAGAGTTTGGGCAAAAGGGCATTCTCGGACAGCCTCCTAGCTCCCTAATACTCTTGAGTATATACACTGCCCTCTATTTGAGCAATAGTGATTTCCTCACCATATTATACTTGACAGCCCTTGGATTCATTCGCATTTTTACATAGAAGTTGCGAATGTAGTAATTCAAACCTGCAATTACATACCGTGAAGGAGACGCCCATGACCAGCATCATTATTACCTGCCCATCCTGTGGGACAAAAAATAGAATCCCCGCTGCCAAGCAGCATCTTTCCCCTAAATGCGGTAAATGCTCCAAACAACTTAATCCTGCATCTCAGGCAATCCCTGTGGAACTTGACGACTTTGATTTCCAATCATTTATCGAAGATTCCACCTTGCCGGTTATGGTAGATTTTTACTCAAACACATGTGGCCCATGCAAAGCAATAGCCCCTCTTATCAATCATCTTGCAAAAGAGTATCATGGCAAGGTCATCATTGCCAAACTCAACACCGGGGACAACCCGGGAACTTCCATGCATTATAAGATTCGCGGTGTCCCAAGCCTTTTCTTTTTTAAGAAGGGCCAGGTTGTTGATCAGATTGTTGGCGCTCCCCCGGAAGGTCAGCTCAGGCAAAAACTGGATAGTATGTACTGAGATAGAAATCATCTGTAATCAGTATGTTTTTCCTAATGTTTTTTTATCTTCCATCCGATACAGCAGTGTCACTAATGATGGAAAATGTATAATAAACACAGGTAAACATAATGCGTGCAGTTCTTATCATCATCATCCTCCTGCTTTTTTTCACCAGCTGTTCACGAATTCCTCAACCGGCAACTTATGCTTTTTCAGAACAGCAAAAAATGCAGGCCGCACACCACTGGGATGTATTGGCCAGTGACGTGGCAAATCAGATCAATAATCAATTGATTATAAATGATTATATCGACAGGGCAGTCCATGTAAAAACCACCTGTGGCACAGATGCCACCCCTTGTAAACAACAGGAAACAACACAATTTAACGAAGCATTTCGTGATCTGCTGATCACAAGACTTGTGAACTTTGGTGTCCCCACAAGCATTGAGAAAAAAGTAGCTGATATTGAAGTAAACTACAAGGTGCAGGTTATTTATCACGCAAGCACACGCTATACACCGGCTCCCGGAACACTGACTGCACTCACTGCCGTGGTATCAGTAATGCGCAATGCCTCCTCAACCATAGAGCTCTTAGCCATGGCCGCAGGACTCGACATTGCCAATGCCACATCTCCCATTAACGGCCATTACGAGGTCATTATTACAACGTCCATGGTAACCGATGAAAAATATCTGTTCAGAACCTCTGATATTTATTACATTAACGATCCTGATTTCTGGCAATATCAAAATGCCCCAACAGGAAAAACTATTCAGCTGGTCTCAGCTAAGGAACGGGGACGAAATAACTTCCCCATCTATGCAATCTCAGCTTCAGGCCATCTTTGATTGATATGAGCGCCTACATGAGGAAATTATTTCGTCCCCGTTCCCAACTAATAATGTATTCTACCATGAAATTTATCGGTCGCTTTGTACTTTTTATTACCATTACTTTCCTGCTTTGCAGCTGTTCAAATTTCAATTGTTCCCGCCTTGAAAATCTCCTTGGCGGCGATATCAACCTGATCAGCCTTGGCAATAAAATAGCAGACGATCTCACGCGAAGTGCCATGCCCCCGCTCAGGCCAAGACATCCGGAAGAAGCCATTCTCACATCCACTTTCGTCAATATTCATAATTTAGAACAAACTTCCCGGATGGGCAGGCTGCTTCAGAGCCATGCCGGAACACGCCTTGTGCAACTTGGCTATTCAGTAAAAGAGGTAAATCTTCGCAACACCATGAAAATAGACCCTCGGGATGGTGAAAAGATACTCTCCAGAGATCTTTCCCAGATCAGTCCGGATCAGGCTGTTCAGGCAATTTTGGTTGGAACATATTCTGTTAATAAACGTACACTATATATCACCGCCAAATTGATTAATCCGGTTAATAGAAATATCATTTCAGCCCAGAGTTATCACCTCTGCATGGATGACAATCTCCTTGCAATGTTTGGCCTGCAGCGAAAACGTACGGATTCAAGCAATGTTGCTCCCCCTTCCGGGTCGCTTCTTGATGAAATATTTTTCTGATAGCCTGGCAATCTTTCCTGTTATGGCCCTTGTCAATATTACCACAATTCTTGCCGACACTCAGCGGATACTAAAAAAAATCAAGCCACCCGGATGCATCGAACTCCTCTCCGATAAACGAAATCGTGGTATCGCAATTATTAAAAGAGAAGAACAGCTCTTAGTGCCTTACAGAACAATTTCTTGTTTTTTGCAAAGAAATTTTCCGATAAGGCACTTATCCAGTTAACTTCTTTTCTTCCTGAACAGGGCTCAAAATACAAGAACATGGGTATAAGGAACAGGAAGTTGTGATCTCTCCTGAGAAATTGGCCAAAGAACTGACAAGCATGGTAAAGCGGGAATTTCCAAGAAGCAGGAAAGTTCGACTAATCAAACTCAACGATCCAAAAGAACTGGATCGTATTCACCAGAAAATTTAACAATGCTTACTATTCACTGTGCTGCCTGTAGAAAGAAACTATGGCGATATGATAAAATCGGACCTGGTGAAGTGCTCCGCTGCCATAAAGATAGAATCAAAAAAATGTATTACTCACAGATGCATGAACATAAGATTCAATGCCCCTGCGGGAAAAACATTGGAATAGATAAGGGAAGCTTTTATAAGATGATCACAAAAGCCTTTACATATAAAGGGACAAAACGCAATTAAACTGCCTTTTCACTGGACTTTTCCTGTGTTTCCTGCTTTAAAAATATCATAAATTTATTTTTTTATTTAAAGTTTCTCATTCCTGCTCATGCGATATTATTTTCTGACAATTCTGTTTCTTTTTTCCATTCTCTTTCCTGCAAATCTTCTCATGGCTTCGGGAAGTGCTATTCCCAGTAGTCACAAATCCCAGCTGGCCTACCAAAGAGTTGCCCCCAAACTCAACCGGGAAATGAAACGAATTGATGCCGCTCTTGGTGACCCGGTTTTTATCAGAATTTTCAAAAAAGAGCGGATACTGGAAGTCTGGCTCAAGCAGGGGCTCACTTACACAAGATTCAAATCCTATTCCATCTGCCACCACTCAGGTGGCCTTGGGCCAAAACTAAGAGAAGGTGACAAACAGAGTCCCGAAGGCTTTTATACCGTGGAGGCAAGGCAGTTAAATCCAAATTCAGATTATCATCTCTCCTTCAACCTTGGATTTCCAAATGAATATGACAGGAGTTATAAACGTACCGGTTCTCTTTTAATGGTTCATGGCAGATGTTCCTCTGCTGGCTGTTTTGCCATGGCGGATTTTAGAATGGATGAAATTTATGTCATTGTGGAATCAGCCATGATTGCAGGACAACATCAAATTCCTGTGCATATATTCCCTTTTAAGATGACAAAGGGTAACATGGCAGCACATCGGAACTCAAAATGGATTAACTTCTGGAGCAACCTCAAGGAAGGGTATGACTATTTTGAGGGGCATCGTGCACCTCCACTTGTAACGGTTAAGGATAAACACTATCAATTCTCAGCTTTTCGTTCCTTTCTCTTTGGCGGGAATCTTCCGGATGTAGCGCCAGAGTTCAGATACACAGGACTGAAGAAAAAACGTGAGCAGAGAGAGCTTGAAAAAAAACGTCTTGCAGCTGAACGACTTACCGCAAAGCGACTTGCTGAAAAACGAATCGCTGAGCAACTACGCAGAGAGAAGCGACACAAAGAAAAAAAGGAAAGGAAGAAACAACCACTTTATGTTACAAAAACTACTCGACCTAAGTCTTCTCCTCCAGACCTTTTAGGTTATGGAGACTGATATTTTTTCCTTCCACACGGATTAAACCTTCATCACTCATCCTGGCAAATATTCTGGACAATGTCTCGGGGATTGTGCCAAGCAGACTAGCCAGCTGTCCTTTTGATATCTGTAGTTCCACTCTATCAGTATTCCCCTGCTCTTCAGCAAGGTACAACAGATAACCGGCCAGCCGTTCGGGCACCTCTTTTAACGAAAGATCCTCGATTTGAGTGGCAAACCGCCGCAATCGCATGGAGAGCACAGCCAGCATATTCATAACAAGTGATGGCATGGTATATACAAGTTCGACAAAATCTTTCCGCGGGAAAAATATCAGGCTCGTTTTTTCAAGAGCAGTTGCATTTGCTGGAAAGGGCTGATCGTGAAAGACAGGAACTTCACCAAAAGGTTCACCGGATCCAAAGATATGCAGTATCTGTTCTTTTCCGGAAAGAGACATTTTAAATATCTTCACTTTTCCGGTTTCCACCATATAAAAACCGGTTCCGGGATCACCTTCAAAAAAGATGGTCTCGCCGCGTTTATACTCTTTTCTGGTTGCTATTTTTTCTATTTCATCAAGATGCTCTGGCGACAAGCCACCAAAGAGTTCACTTGTTGCAATAACCTGACGCATTCACATTACCCCTAAAGTTATACCCGTTGTACACTGGACAAGGCTCATACTATAGCATAGTATACTTGACGATATCACCTTCTTTTTACCTGAAACACCAAACAGTTCACATGACAGAACAGCGATACATCCTCCACATTGATATGGATGCTTTTTTTGCATCGGTGGAACAGATGGACAACCCAAAACTTGGCGGACGACCATTGATTGTAGGTGGTAATCCTGAAGGGCGCGGGGTAGTGGCAGCATGTTCCTATGAAGCGAGAAAATTCGGAATCCATTCCGCCATGTCAGCAGCAAAGGCCATACAGCACTGTCCACACGCCCTCTTTGTTCGTCCCAGAATGGATCGTTACAAGGAAGTTTCCATGCAGATAATGGAAATTTTCAGGAGCTGTTCCCCGGTAATTGAGCCACTCTCTGTGGATGAAGCCTTCCTTGATATAACAAAAAACCACGAAACCATAAAAGAAGCAGCTAATACCGCAGAGCATATTCGCAGCCGTGTCTTTCATGAAGTTGGTCTTACCTGTTCGGCGGGGGTTTCCTATAATAAATTTCTTGCAAAAGTTGCATCCGACATCAACAAACCCGATGGTTTAACTGTAATAACCACAGAGCAGGCACCAGAGTTTCTGGCATCCCTGCCCATTGGAAGGTTTTATGGAGTTGGAAAAGTAACTGAAAAAAAGATGCACACCCTTGGTATCCGTATTGGACATGATCTGCTTCGGTTTGAAAAAGTGGAATTGATACGGTTCTTTGGGAAAGCTGGGGCCTTCTTTTATGATATCGTTCGTGGTGTTGATAATCGACCGGTAAAACCGGGAAGGGGAAGAAAATCCATCGGAACGGAAACCACCTTTCAAACAGACATTCTTGATCTTGACCAGATTATCGAAGTTACTCAGAATCTGGCCAGAAAAGTTGCGCACAGTCTCCAAAAAAAAGACTCCTGTGGGACCACGCTGACACTTAAAGTCAGGTATCATGATTTTAGCACTGTGACACGTTCTATCACCCTCTCAACTCCCTTTTCCACTCCAGAAGAAATCATGCAATATATGCCACAACTCCTTCACGCAACAGATGCCGGAAAAATCAAAATCCGTCTTCTGGGGATTACTGTTTCCAATCTCTCAAATCAATCTGAAAAAATACCTGTGCAAATGACGCTGCCCTTTTCCTGATTTGTCGGATGGAGTCATAAAAAAGGTAACCGTTCAGCAGACATCAATATTTGCAGTACACCTGGTACTGTAGGCGTTTTCCAGTAGCTCAGTAAGCGTTTACCGATGCCTCATTTTCGTCCGTTTGGGACTGCGTAGCATATGCAGTTATATGTGAGCAGGCGCAAACGGACGGTAATGAGGTGCTGGTGAACGCTTACTAAAAAAGAAGGTTTACTTCTTAGACACTGATTGCTATTCTTTCCCATAACTATGCAACTTTTCACGTTTTCAATACAACACTTTAAACTTCAACACAAACACTCAAAATGAAAGATCTTATTACATCAATATTCAATATTTTTCGCTGGATCGGGCGATTCCTTACCGGATTCAGAAATTTCACTTTAAATCTTCTCTTTCTGGCAGTGCTCATTTTCCTGTTCACTTCACTGAGCTCATATTCTCCTGAGATAACCCCACAAGTATCCAACGGCGGAGCCCTGCTATTGAGTCTATCCGGTAATATCGTAGAAGAAAAACAAGCCAGTGACCCTTTCACCACAGCAATAAATGATAAACTAGGGTTCGATTCCCTGCCCACAGAGACCCTGTTCCAGGATATTCTAGATGCTATTGATGCCGCTGCCACTGATGACAATATAAGCTCCATTCTCCTTGATCTCAGCAAATTGGGATCCGTGGGACTAAACCAGCTTCAAACCATAGGTGCCGCATTAACAGAATTTAAGACCAGTGGCAAAAAAGTTATTGCCGCTGAAGATTTCTATAACCAAAAGGCCTACTATCTGGCGAGTTTTGCTGATGAAATCTATTTAAACCCCATGGGTGGTGTTGACTTACACGGGATCGGAGCCTTTCGACTCTACTTTAAAGATGCCATCGATAAGCTGAGAATTAACTATAATATCTTTCGTGTTGGCACCTTCAAATCAGCCCTGGAACCGGTTATGCGTAATTCCATGTCTGTTCATGCAAGAACTCAAAACCTCAGCTGGCTCACACCACTTTGGGAGTCCATCACCACAGATATTATAAGAGAGCGAGAACTGAGTCTGGACAGCATCAATATTTATACGGAAAATATTGCATCAGAACTTGCCACCGCTGGAGGTGACACAGCCAGGCTTGCACTGGAAGCAGGATTGGTTGACGGCTTAAAAAATCGTGAAGAATTACGAAATCTTCTTGTAAAACATAATGGACAAAATGGAAAAGGTGAGTTCAAGCACATAGCACTAAACGATTATCTGAACACCATCTCCCGTTCTTTCGTTGAGCCTCCCGACGGTAATGGTTCCGTTGGTATTATTATTGCTGAAGGGGCCATCATGAATGGAAAACAACCCGTTGGCTTTATAGGTGGGGACTCATTAGCGCTCCTGATACGTAAAGCCAGACTGAACTCAAATATTAATGCGATTGTACTGCGAGTTGTTTCAGGAGGAGGTTCTGTTTTTGCCTCTGAGTTAATTCGACAGGAGATTCTCGAATATAAAAAGACAGGCAAGCCCATTGTCATTTCCATGGGCTCAATGGCAGCCTCCGGAGGATACTGGATCGCAGCAGATGCTGATGAAATATGGGCATCCCCCGTAACACTTACCGGTTCCATCGGAATATTTGCAGCCATTCCCACCTTCGAAAACTCACTCTCAGAGCTTGGTATTTACAGCGATGGGGTTGGAACAACCAGCCTTGCGGCAGCACTAGATCTAAGCCGTCCTCTGGCACCCCTGTTAAAAGAGGCCATAGGAATCAGCCTTCATCATGGCTATGATCAGTTCTTAAACATCGTAGCCAATGGACGCTCAATTGAAATGCAACAAGTAAGGGAAATCGCCGATGGTAAAGTGTATGACGGACAAAGTGCCCTGGATCTTGGCCTTGTGGATAAACTGGGAACCCTTGAAGATGCCATTGCCTCAGCGGCATCTCTTTCCGGACTTGCTGAGTACAAAGCTTGCTATATAAGCCGCCCTCTTACAGTTAAGGAAGAATTATTCAAAATGTTTTCCGGGAAAGTTGCTCACTTATTTGCTTCCAGTACTTTTCCACCCTCTGTGCTCACAGCAATCAGTCGCCTGGTGACACCAATTCGGGAGATCATGCTTTTCAATGACCCAAAAGGATTATATGCCCATAGCATGATTCATGATTTTTCAATTTAAATCTATAAAGTTTGCGGTTTTGCCGGAATAGTTTTTTTTGAGCGAGCCCCATGATCTCGAAATCATTCAATTTTTCAATAAGGAGCCAAAGTATCATGAAATATTCGTCCCTGCTTCTATCCTGTATTATTGTACTTTGTGTATCTGTTCCAAACAGCTTTGCAGCAGGTACTCTCATTGTTTCCGGCCCCCCCAAAGCACCGCCTGTTGTTTGGGAAGAATATAAAAAAACTCGTGGGTGTTGGACCGGACATTGTCAAATCCATTCTTACAGAACTAACCCTGTTCAGGAAGAAAGGCAGTTCACAGGATAAGTGCCTTATCATTTCCTGGAGAGGCACTGCTAAACTTTTACGTTTCGTGATTAGACTTAATAAAAACAAGAAACCACAGCTAAATCGGGCGTTCAGCTCTCCTACCGAACAACCTGGTAACCCTTTTATTATCTTTCCATATGCAATTTACTGATATCATCCCACAACTCTGGCCCAGCCTGATCTGGCCCCTTCTTCGCTTGATTTTCTTTATCTCCATAGGTCTGCTTGTTGCCAACTTTATTGAATCCCTGAACTGGACCAGCAGGATTGCGACTTTGGCGCGGCCACTTATTCGACTTGGCAATCTCTCGGAAACTGCAGGTGCGTCTTTTTCAATGGCACTGTTTTCAGGAGTGTCTGCCAATACCATGCTGTCTGAAGCATACGAGAAAAAAACTATCCTCAAAAAAGAACTTATTCTGTCAAATCTCTTTAATAGCCTGCCAACCTACTTTCTCCACCTTCCGACAGTCTTTTTTATTACAGCTCCACTAATAAAAGGGGCTGCATTTATTTATGTGGGACTCACCTTTGGAGCAGCTATTTTCCGTACTGTTTCCATTGTTCTTTTAAGCCGTTTTCTTCTGCCTGCTGTTGACAACCCCATATCTCAACAAAAAGAAGCAGACGAGCAGAAAAAGAAGGGCATTGATTGGAAGGGAGCCTTTAAAAAGAGCTGGAAACGCTTTAAGAAACGAATTCGTAAAATAATCAAATATACTGTTCCCATCTATATTCTGGTTTTTCTTATGCACCGGGGTGGGATATTTGATGTCCTTGAAAGCGGAATGGCAGAGTATCTTTCTTTTCTGACATGGCTGACTCCACAATCCATGGGAATTATTACGCTCCATATTGCGGCAGAATTCACAGCAGGACTTGCTGTTGCTGGTGCACTGCTGCAGGAAGGAAGCATGACCTACAGGGAAGTTGTACTGGCACTACTGGTGGGGAATGTACTTTCATCTCCGGTGCGGGCAATTCGGCATCAATTCCCCTATTATGCAGGAATTTTTCAACCGAAAATGGCAGCGGAACTGATTGTGTATAACCAGGTATTTCGCGTTGGAAGCCTGATTCTTATGGGTTGTATTTATTTTCTCGTGACAGCATAAGCCAAACACTCATTAGACGCCTGGGAATTTCCATAATTTATTATTCCTCTATTCGAGCATAAACAAATTTCGCAAGATCACCGAATGATAAGATCATGCAATTCATTTATATCACCATCCTGAATAGGAAATTCTTTCTCCAGGATGTCCCCTATCATCGTAATCGCCTCACAAAGGGCCTGACACTGTTTCTTTTTACGAATCCCGTTTGTTATAACAGCCACAGCTTCTTCCCATCGCTCATGGGGAATACGTTCACTGATACCGCTATCTGCAATAACCCAGGCACGGTGTTCAAGAATAGAGATAAAAATCAGAATTCCATTTGCATCCTTTGTCTTGTAAAGCTCTTCGGTAAAAAATGCAGCAAATGCAGAATTCTGAACCTCTGTATCCATCTCATCAGCAAAAAGACAAAATCGCTTCAACCGTGGATAACTGGAAATGAGGAACTGAACAATAAGAAAAACCGGAGTGCCAACTCCTAGAAAAACCCAAAGATTGCTGGATTCAAGCCAGAACATTCCAGCAATCAAAGGAGTCACAATAAGTGCTGTGAGTAACGCAACAAAAGCAGCGCCCCGGATGGCAGCAAGCGGATAAGAGTGGCTTTCACACACCAGCATGGGAACAAGTTCACCAGACGTTTTCAGCTCAGCCTTATGTACTGTTTCACAAATGCGTGTCTGTTCTTCTTTACTGAAAAACGATTGGGCCATGGATTTAATTTTCATTGTCTACCATCCTCCGGATGCACCGCCGCCGCCAAAACCACCACCGCCACCACCGAATCCACCTCCAAAACCTCCGGAAGATCGACCAACTCCTCCACCTCCCATATAGAACCCGCCCCCACCAGTACCAGAAGACATGGAGCTTACGAATAAACCACCAAAAATACCCA
>DQVD01000332.1 GCA_015661935.1 Desulfocapsa sulfexigens
CTATCCAGTGGGTACAAATTTGCTGATTAAAGGATAATATACTAACGCGGGATACCCGCAACCCAACTTTGCTTTGAGGTGCAACAGAAATGTTGCTATAATTTTATTTATCGGATAAGCGCAGAATATTTAACGTATTTTACTACCTGATTTTCTTGTTTTTTATGACGGGAGTTCAGGAGTAAGGCACTAACCCTGTTCAGGAAGAAAGGCAGTTCACTGGATAAGTGCCTTATCAGAAAATTTCTTTGAAAAACACAAGAAATTGTTCTGTAAGGCACTAAATCTTCTGCGGGAATAGTTCCTGTAAACTACTGGAGAACAAACGTGAAGTTGTCAGTTGTCAATAATTGTACACTGATAACTAACCTCGCGTAGCGTATTTCATATTTTCTGCCCACAGGGCATCATGTACCTGATCTATTTGAATACTCAACTCAACCAGTTCACATTTTTGAACAGCAGTGAAGACCTTATACACCCCTCCACCTTCTCTTTAAAGCTACCTTCAAGCACTCTAAGTCGATATCCTGGACACCCGATCATATGATTCTGGTAATGCCATGATGTTTGTGATAATTTATTAAATATACTCACTTGCTACTCCTTGGCTGTGGTTGTTTTCGAGGCAACTCACCTTGGAATATATGGCCTTGCCCAGAGGACTAGTTTTTTACTATTGATAATAAAACAGCGGAGGTATCATGCTTCACCATATAAGTAGACGAGGCTTTCTGTCCGCCACTGCCGGTTTTCTTACACTCCCTGTGATAGCCCAAGTATCAGGCTGTAAAGGAGATGCACCACCGGAGCCTGAGAAAAAATTCTTCCAGGATCCAAAGTTTGAGCTCCTTGATCTGGCGCTGCAGCATGAGTTCGGAGCAGTTGTTCAATATGGGAACCATGCCGGCATCATTGCTTCCCTCAATCAGGACTCCGATGGCTCCATAAGAGATATCATAAAAGATATCATAGGCCATGAGGTACAGCATGCCATTCTCCTTACAAAGATCCTCAAAAATCATAACATTGAACCAACAGTTGCAGTATGGCCCCCGCAGACAGCAGATACGGCGGATAAGATGATAAAAAAAGATATTGCCGCAGAAAGTGGTGCAATCAAGCTGTATCAGCAAATCCTAACACTTGATTTTGATTATAATACAAAAACAACCATAGAAAGAATTATGCATTCTGAGGAAACCCATCACAATATATTCACTGGAATACTTCCTCAACTGGAAGCGGCTCAATAGGTGGTTATTCTCAAGAAGAAATCTCTTCGTAATCAATACGCACTCTGGACTTTTTTAGCCACTGGCCTGTTGATCAGCCTTATGCTCTGTTTGTACGCTCTTTTTTCCTACCGGATGTTTCTACATGACTATAAACTGGAGGTTGGGAGCCGGATGGAGATTGCTGCTGCCTCTCTTGAATCCATGGTCAAAAATACAGATTATGTGGGCATGATGAGACAGGCAAACTCACTCTTGATCACTCAAGGGGTCGTTGGTGTGAAAATCCTTGATGGAAACCAACAGCCCCTCATCCAGAAAGGAGATTCACTCGGTTTCTTCCTGCAACAAGCCATAACTCACGACAATGAACAAATCGGCAGCATACAGGTAACCTTTTCCAACGCTCCAATTAAAGATAAAATTAAAGCTCTTGTTATGCTGGGGGGATTTACTCTCCTTATTGGTGTTCCTTTGGCAGCCGTGCTCATGTGGTTTGTCAGTGGAAAACAGACAAAAGATATCCTGACTCTCTCTCTGGAAGTCCAGAAGCTGGGTGATATTGAATCGGAAAACATTAACCTGACGGGTATAAATCGTCAGGACGAAATTGGCTATCTGGCCCGTGCACTTGCCGAAAGAAACGATACCATCAGAGAGTCTAAAAGGCTGGAACAGCTACTTTTCCATGCCATAAACCAGTCCCATGATTCCATAGTGATAACAGATTCAGATGCCAGGATTGAATTTGTAAACCCTGCCTTTTCCCGGATTACAGGGTATTCGTTCAGCGAAGCCATCGGCCAAAACCCCAGTTTATTACAAAGCGGCAAACATCCGGCCAGATTCTATGAAGTCATGTGGAAACGACTAACCAAAGGAAAAACATGGAAAGGACTGATAACAAACAAACGTAAAAACGGAGAAGAATATCATGAAGAGGTGACCATCACTCCAGTGATCGACGACCAGAAAAATATCCATCACTATGTCGCTATGAAACGCGATGTTACCCAGGAAATAGTTCTGAAAAGAAAACTTTCCAGAGCAGAAAAGATGGAGGCGATCGGTCTTATGGCAGGTGGAGTTGCCCATGATTTGAACAATATTCTCTCTGGAATTACCGGGTATCCTGAATTGCTCCTTATGGATTTAGCACCGGACAGCAAATTAAGAAGACCCATTGAAGCAATACAGGAATCAGCAAAAAGAGCTGCGACAGTGGTGGATGATCTACTTACCGTTGCAAGAGGAGTGGCTGCCGTCAGAGAAGTTCATGACCTCAACTCCCTTATTCAGGAATATCTGGATTCTCCTGAATTCAATAATCTCAAATCATTGTACCCGAACATAATATACCGTCAACAATTTGATGCCGATCATGCTTCCATTTCATGCTCTCCTGTCCATATCAAGAAATGTCTCATGAACCTGGTAACAAACGCGACAGAGGCTCTCTCCGATGAAGGGATGATTCTTATCTCCACACAAAATCAATATACTTATCGCACTGCCGGTGATATAAAAGAAGGCGACTATGTTGTACTCACCGTACAGGACACCGGAGCTGGCATTCCAGATACTGATTTGGAACATATCTTTGAGCCGTTTTACACCAAAAAGGTGATGGGACGCAGTGGTAGTGGATTAGGATTGGCTATCGTCTGGAATACAGTAACAGAGCATAAGGCCTTTATTCGTGTAGCCAGCAACAACAGTGGAACAAGCTTCACCCTCTACTTCCCACTCTGCCATAAAAAGGCATCCCGGAAAAAAGCTGCGTCTGATATCGCGACCTTAAAAGGAAACGGATCCATTCTGGTGGTGGATGATGAGGAACAGCAACGGGATATTGCCTCCCAGATGCTGACCATTCTTGGATACTCAGTAAATACAGTTGCAAGTGGTGAAGAAGCAGTTGCATATTGCCGGAAAACATCTGTTGATCTTCTAATCCTCGATATGCTCATGGAACCTGGAATAAATGGCTTGCAAACCTATCAGCAAATCATCAAAACGAATCCTTCCCAGAAAGCAATAGTTGCCAGTGGCTTCTCCGAAAGCAACAATGTAATCGATGCCAAAACACTTGGTGTTGGTTCTTTTATCAAAAAACCGTACAGTATTGAACAGCTGGGTGTTGCTGTGCAAAAAGAATTACGTGACCAATCAAAAGCTGTCTGAAGACCAGCTAACTTCTTTAGGGGCTTCAAATAAATAAATCATTGGAATTCGCGCCTTGATTGAGGATCGGCTAAAGATGACCTGAAGCAGGGATGCGAAAACGATGAGTTATTTATTTCCAGTCCCTTAGAGTAAAATCAGAAATTTTCCACCCACTATGGTAATTTAGCTAAGATAGAATGAAAAATTATTCTATTTCACCAAAAAAACGAAATTGATATTGTAGACAAAACCAAGGCCAGTGAAGTTATCCAGGAAGAGAAAATGCTATCCCGTTACTCAACCAGGCAACAGAAGACCAGATGGATAAGGGATATGATCAGCTCTCAGAAAAGGTTATCACTGCTGCAACATGGCTTGATTCATTTTTTGAGAACAGTTCGTTATACCGCAGAAGAGAACAAAACTAGAGCAAAGCTGAGGCTGCATTTGCCGGGTGCCAAAGACCGTCTAAACCTTCTCATTTCTGCCAACGACGATGAAGATTTTGAAGTTGATCGCAGTAATTCAATAAATAGTCGTGATAAGGAAAGTGATCTCACAGGTTCCCTCCAGTTTTTCTTTAAGCAGACAGAAAAAATAAACATATCAACCTTCCTGGGTCTCTCTACAAGATATGCCTACGCAGGGGGTCGTTATCGTGGTTATTATGATTATGATGCCTGGCAGGGTCGTTTCACCAGCCGCCTGCGTTATTATACCGATGATGGTTTCGAATCGCGTAATCAATACGATATAGAAAGACAGGTTTCCGAATAATTTCTTTGAAAAAAAACAAGAGATTGTTCTGTAAACCACTAACTATCATATGGTTGACTTGGTTTTTCGTCTACGCTACCGCCAGCGCTTTTACCGGGACTGGCTTGTGGTTGAAATGGGCCCCAGATTGCCTTTACTCAAGAATTTGATCGCGAATTCACTCCGGGTATCATTGTGAAACTCGAAGCATAATTTGAATATACATCCTACAAACGACAATTTGATAATATTTTTACATTCTAAAAGATATGACTTTAAAAACTGGAATATACGTTGATGCCGAAAATATCAGGCTCTGCGGCGGATACGGAATGCGCTATGACGTGTTGGTGGATCTTGCTAATCTGGGTGACTCCAATATGCTGCGTGCCAACTGCTACCTTGCAGAAAATCGAGAACGTACTAAAGAAGACCGGGACTATCGCCTGAAACTCTATCGGTATCACAACATCCTGCGCCAGTGCGGTTTCAAGGTGATTAAAAAATATGTAAAACACTTTGTTGATGATGAAGGTATCCTCACCACTAAGGCCAATGCAGATATGGATCTGGCAATTGATGCACTGCTCCAGGCCAGAAATCTTGACAAAATTATTTTGCTTACCGGTGATGGTGATTTTATCCGCCTTGTCCAGGCCCTGCAAAACATGGGCTGCCGGGTGGAGGTAATCGCATTTAATAATGTGAACTCCGAACTGAAAGAAGAAGCGGACAGTTTTCTTTCAGGATTTCTTATTCCAGGGCTACTCCCTATGCAAAACGATGGTGCAGACTGGCATCGTGGATTCCCGATAAATTACAATGCTGATCGCGGATTTGGTTTTATGCGCTATTATTCTTTACACGCCGATGGCTTACGGGCAGAAAGTGTATTTTTTCACTGTTCCAAATCAAATGTGAGCTCTGACAGCATCTTTTTAGACTCAAATAATATTTTTGAATTTAAAATAATTGCAAATCCTGATAATAATAACAAAACTGAAGCTCAGGATATTTCCTCAATCGATGAAATATCGCCTTGATTAACTTATAATGACAGCAGACCTTAGGAACGGGGACGAAATAACTTCCCCATCTATGCAATCCCGGCTTCAGGCCGTATTTGATTAATCTGAAGATCGAAAAATCCTCGCATTGGCTGGATATGCTGCGGTTTTTAGTGCCTTACAGAACATTCCTTGTTTTTTTTCAAAGAAATTTTCTGATAAGTCACTTATCCAGTGAACTGCCTTTCTTCCTGAACAGGGTTAGCTCTTCAGATCAATCAAATACAACCTAAATCTGAGTGCCTACATGAGGAAGTTATTTCGTCCCCGTTTCTTATCTATTTTATCAACCACTATCGGACATAACCCCATGAGGATTATACGATTCCTGCTTTGCCTACTGATATTTTCCACTCATCCCGTCCTTTCGGACGCAAGTACATATATATCCTCTGACACTCTTCCCCCTACCACTAAAATACTCGGTGGTACAGAGAGCAAACCGGGTGATTGGCCATGGATCACAGCTTTGCTTGTTGCCGA
>DQVD01000081.1 GCA_015661935.1 Desulfocapsa sulfexigens
TCTTATCAACGCAGAAATAAGAAACACAATCCCATGCTACGGCACCAACGGTTTTACTGCTGATATCCGTCACCATCTGAAACAGTCCGGGATCACAACGGCCTATATCGTCTTTGATGCAGACAAAGCAGGAAAAGAAGGCAGTAAAAAACTGAGTGCTACTCTTGCTGAAGAAAAGATCAAAACCTGTCCGGTAAACCTGCCGGAAGGCTTAGACCTGAACAATTTCTTTAACTCCAGTGAAATAAAAGCCCCCCAAACGACTTATAACGACCTGATATTAATCGCTGCCGGTCTGGAACCAGCTCCCAGGGCATCCAAAAGCGAATACAAAGCCAATAAAACCGGCTTTCTCTTCACAAGCTCCGAGCGTCAGTATGAAGTAAAGGGAATCAACCGTAAAAACAACAAGCTAAAAGCCACAGTCAAGGGGATAGCAGACAACAAAAAATCAAAATCAGCAAAAAGTACAAAAAGATTCCACGTGGATACCGTGGACTTCTATTCTTCCAGATCCCGTGCTTTCCTTTGTCGTGGCCTGGCAGATCTCTTCGGGGTAAAAGAACAACTCGTAAGCGATGATCTGGAGAAACTCCTTGAATACACAGAAAACTACCAACCGCCTGAAGAAACAGACCAAGCCCAATCAGGGGAAATAACAGAAAAAGATAAAACAGCAGCCCTAAAATTCCTGAAAAGTCCCCATCTTCTAAACCTGATAACAGAAGACCTGGAAACCATAGGGTTCACCGGCGAAGAGATGAACAAGCTCCTCTGCTATCTGGCAGCAGTCTCCAGAAAGATGTCTGATCCGCTCTCCGTAATGATCCAATCCCGTTCAGCAGCCGGCAAGTCCTGCCTGCAGGACACCATCCTCTCTTTGATCCCGGAGGAAGATTTTATAAAATATACCAGACTCACCGACCAGGCACTGTTCTACAAAGAATCCAACGCCCTGAAACACAGGATCCTGGCCATTGAAGAGCTGGATGGTATGAACGGAGCCATCTATTCCATACGAACCATCCAAAGCTCTAAAAAGATCACCGTGGCCTATACCGGCAAAGATCCAATGACAGGAGAGATGAAAACCGGAGAAAACACCGTGGAAGGCCCACTGATGATTTTTATCACCACTACTCAAGTGGAAATAGACGGAGAGACAGCCTCCCGCTTTGTCTTTATTTCCATCGATGAATCACAGGAAATGACAGAAAAGATTCTCTGTAAGCAGCGGCAAAGCCACACCATGGAAGGAATGATGGCCAGGCTTAAATCCAAAAAGGTGATCAGCAAACACCTGGCAGCTCAACGATTATTACAACCAATCAGAGTAATCAACCCCTTCGCGGATCTCCTTACCTTCAACTCCAAATCCCTTCGAGCCAGGCGGGATCACATGAAATATCTCAACCTGATCCTGACCATTACCTTTCTCTTCCAGTACCAGCGTCCCCACCTCACCATGGACTATGATGGAGAGCAGGAAGAGTATATCGAAGTAAGCCTTGATGATATTGAAAAAGCCAACGAAATTGCTGCAGAAGTCCTCGGCAGATCCCTTGATGAACTCTCCCCATCATCCAGAAAACTTCTGATTCTGATCAGAAAAATGGCAGCTCAACAATCAGTTGCCGGAGATCAGACACCAGAAGAACAAATAAGCTTCACCCGTCGGGATATCCGTGAATACTCAGGTTGGAGTGACTTCCAGGTGAAAACTCATATCAAACAACTGGAAGAACTTGAATATATTTATTCGTTAACCGGCAGAAAGGGTAAGGAATACGTTTATGAACTGATCTATCGGGAAGATAGTGAAGATAACAGCAGCAAGAAATTCCTCATAGGCCTGACCGATATCACAGAGATCAAAAAGCAACTGGCAGAAACGAAAAAAGGCTGATCCCATGAACGACACCAATAACAAACTCCTCTTTCAATTCACGGAAAGCCTCAAGGTGCTCAATCGCAGCGAAGGCACCATCAAAGCATACACAATGCAGATCAGGCTCTTTTTAAAACAGCAGAATCCTGCAGATCTAAAAGCAATTACCAGCACCGATATGGAGTCCTGGGTTGCATCTCTGTTTGACCATAAACAGGAAGATGGCAGGGGTTACACCACCGGCACGATCTGCCTGAAAGTCAGATCGCTGAAACGCTTCTTCGAGTTTCTTGAACGTTCCAACATCATTTTTATTAATCCCATGGAAGAGATCAGAGAACCCAGGCAGGATAAAACCATTCCCCGTGATATCCTCACCAAAACAGAGATAACAAAACTCCTCGATCAACCCAATCTCAGCACCAGAACAGGAATACGCGACCGGACAATACTGGAGCTTTTTTATTCAACCGGCATTCGTTTGCAGGAGCTCTGTAAGCTCTCCATCTTTGATATTGATCTGCAGGGTAAAATGGTACGCATCAACCAGGGCAAAGGAAGAAAAGACAGAGTTGTCCCCATGGGGAAACACGCAGTTCGTTTCCTGCGGGAATATATCACCAAAATCAGACCCGCATTCGGTAAAAAGAACCGGAAATGCAGAGTCCTGTTTCTGAATCAACTGGGGAATCCTCTCAGTAAACAGGTGGTGAGCCTCATGATCCGCAACTGTGTTAAAAATGCCGGATTAACAAAGAAAAAGATCTCAGCCCATACCTTCCGTCACACCTTTGCCAGTGTTCTGGTAAAAAACGGGGCTGACGTTGTTGCAGTGCAAAAGATGCTTGGTCATAGGGATCTTAGAACCACTCAAGGGTATATAAAGAGGTTGGGAGTTGATCTGAAAAAAGCCCACAGCAAAAGCCACCCCAGAGAAAAGGATACAATTAGCCGGAAGAGTATTAAACCCAAAATAAAGAGAATGAGGCCTGAATATGCAAGCCGTAAGCCTTGAGATCCTTGCAAAAGAGTATATTCAATCTCTGAAAGTACGGAATCTGGCAGAGCGGACAATCAAGGCTCAGCAATGGAAACTTTCAAAATTCCTTATCTTCCTGCAACGGCTTGGGATAACCGGAACAGAACAGATTAACAAGGGGCTAATCCTTGATTACCAGACGGATCTGTACCACGCCATCAATCACCTTGGCAGGCCCAACAGTGTTTGCACTCAGAATGATATGCTCTCAGCAGTCAAGGGATTTACAAAATTCCTGAAACAAAGAGATTATATTATCTCTGATCCGGCACAGGATATCCCCTATGGAAAAACTCCCAGGACATTGCCCCGTGGAATCCTTAGCAGATCCGAAGCCAGAAGGATTATCAACGCACCTGATACAAGCTGTAGTATTGGCTATCGTGACAAAACAATAATGGAAGTTCTGTATACAACGGGCATCCGCAAAGAAGAGTTGAATAATCTCACCTTAAACGATGTTGATTACAATGACGGTTTCTTAAGGATTATCTGCGGTAAAGGACGAAAGGACAGAATGGTTCCCCTTGGTCGGATCTGCTGCCGGTATCTTGAGAATTATATTAAATCTGTTCGTCCGGATCTGATTAAAGATCCCTATAACAACCATCTCTTTCTTACATTCAGAGGCAACAAATTATCCAAGAACGTGGTCTGGGAGCTGGTGAAGAAGTACGCTAAAAAGGCAAAAATCAAAAAGAACGTCTCACCTCATACCTTCCGTCATACCTGTGCAACAGCCATGTTAAAAAACAAAGCTGACATAAGGGCTGTGCAGGAACTTCTTGGTCATGAGTCGTTGGACACCACCCAGATCTATACAAGGGTTACCATCAATGATCTGAAAAAAGTGCATGCCAGATGCCATCCCAGAGAGAAGGATAAGAAGTGATGGAAGAAGCCGGTTAAATAAAAAAAAACTTCAACTTAGAGGGGGTAAAAGTCTACTTGGAGGGGGTAAATCAGAACTTGGAGGGTACTTGGAGGGTTGCAAACCACCAAGTTAGATCCTTTCCTACAGCTTCTTTCAGAGCAAAACAGGCCAACTTGGAGGTCTAAAACGGAAAGAGACACCCCCTGCACCCTTTAAAGCTCCAAATCAGCCGTTCATAACCATACAAATCCCCTAATCCACATCCATTTTTTTATTTAACCGGCCAAAAAAACTGGCTGGATTACTCCTGCTGGTGTACACTAAAAAACAGTCTGAATAAGCAGGAACTATGGTTATGAATCTGCGGTTTTTACTGAAAACAAGGATGATTTTACAAAAATGTAAGGCGGTTAAACGTGTGTTTTAATGTAGCTTTGCTCTTGAAGGACAAAGATTGCGACAGGGTCTTTGTTAGTGGGGATCCGATTAATTACATAGATCCTTGGGGCCTTTTTACTTTGGGTGATGCTTTAGACAGTTTAAGAGAACAAAAGGTAGTTCCTGTAGCTGGAGATTGGAGGTACGGAAGAATATATTCGAGAACTCAAATATTTGAAGCTTGGTTAATACTTGAAAGAAGTGAAA
>DQVD01000247.1 GCA_015661935.1 Desulfocapsa sulfexigens
ATTCACAAGGGTGGCGGCTACCATTATCATGAAGCGGAAAAACTGGATCAGCCCCTGCCAATGACTCTTTATATTGGCGGTCCACCAGCACTCATGCTCTCAGCTATTGCCCCATTACCTGAAGATATCCCGGAACTGATGCTCACCTCCCTGTTGATTGGTAAAAAACTGGATATGACAGCTGACCCGAAAGGCGGACATCGTCTGGTTGCCAATGCTGAGTTTGCTATAAAAGGAGTGGTTCCACCACACCTACGAAAGCCTGAAGGTCCATTTGGCGACCATTACGGCTATAACTCACTGCAACATGATTATCCTCTATTCCAGGCCTCACATCTCTACCACAGAAACAATGCCATTTATCCTGCTACTATCGTTGGTCGCCCCAAACAGGAAGATTACTTTATTGGCGATTTTTTACAGGACCTCCTCTCACCACTCTTTCCGCTTGTTATGAAAGGGGTTCGGGAGCTCAAAACTTTTGGAGAGACAGGTTTCCATTGTCTGGCTACTGCACGCGTTGCCGATCGTTATCCGCGTGAAGCTTTTGGTTGCGGGCTGAGAATTCTTGGCGAAGGCCAGCTGTCGCTCACAAAGTTCCTAATTCTTACCGATGGTGATATAGATATCACAAACTTCCCTGAACTCTGGACACACGTTCTTGAACGTATTCAGTGGGATAAGGATCTTTTTGTTTTTGCCAATGTTTCACAGGATACACTCGACTATACCGGGCCTTCGGTGAACAAGGGATCAAAGGCAATGATGATGGGTCTTGGCAAGGAAAAGATACGGGAACTTCCCAAAGAATTTTCCGGAAATCTTCCGGCTCACTGCCGGAAAATAAAAGCATATCTACCCGGAACACTGGTCATTGAATGTGCTGATTACGAGAGTAGACCAGAACTTGCTGAAGCTATAGCCCAAGATCAGTCTCTTAGTGATTGGCCTGCAATTCTTCTTGTAGACAACTGCGATGAGGCGACCTGCTCTGTGCAGGAATTTCTATGGACATTTTTCACGAGATTTGAGCCGGCGGCTGATATTCATGGCGCTACCACAACTGTTCAACGTTTCCATGTGGGCCTCACCCCGCCGATTGTCTTTGATTGCCGTATGAAGCCCTGGTATACGAATGTTCTCGAGGTGGACGAAGCCACCCGTAAGCTGGTTGATTCACGTATAGATAGACTGCTGCCCTCTCATCTGCGATAATTATGGAAAAACCAGTACGACTACAAAAATATCTTGCCATGGCAGGTATTGCATCACGAAGAAAAGCGGAGGAGTATATTGCTGCCGGACGTGTAAAAGTTGATGGAAAAATCAGTACTGCAATGGGCCAACAGATCATACCGGGTAAACATAAAGTCTTATTTGACAACAAAAAGGTAGAGACCAAAGAACAACTCATCTACATCCTTCTCAATAAACCGAAAGGATACGTAACCACACTCTCAGACCCCCAGGGCCGACCAATTGTAACCTCACTCCTGCATGGGATAAAGGAACGTGTTTTCCCCGTAGGAAGGCTTGATCTTGATACAACAGGTGCCCTTTTGTTAACCAATGATGGTGAACTGGCCCAAATCATTCTCCACCCCAAATACGAAGTTTATAAAACATACGAAGCAGAAGTAAAAGGGACCCCGTCACGTACAGCAATTCAAGCTCTTGAAAATGGAATTTTGCTGGAAAACAGAAAAACAGCACCGGCCAAATTACAAATCAAACGAAAAAACAAACGAAACTCTGTGATTATTATCACAATTCATGAAGGCCGAAAACGTCAGGTAAAAAAGATGTTTCAAGCTGTCGGGCATCCTGTACAATCCCTTAAACGCCTTGCTTACGGCGAGTTAGGGCTTAAGAACTTAGCTGTTGGAAAGTTCAAAATACTTCATCAAAATGACATAAAAAGTATTTTTTCGAAAAAAACTACTTTACAAACAAAAAAATTGCTGATTCAATTTAGTTAGTTATCGTGTAGGATTTAGGTGTATTTATTAAACGGGTGCATTCTTTTCACCGCACTACCTTTTTAAAAGATGTTTTTGATTACAATTTGTACTTATTATTTCTCTTTTTTTATTCTGAATACTGTAAAAATTACAGTATTCGTTTTGACTGCATAGGAGCCAAGCATGAACAAATCTGAGTTAATTGAAGCTTTGTCTCAGGACATTGATATTCCTCACAGGGAGGCTGCGGAAATTACCAACACCATCATCGAAACCATGACAGAGACACTGGCTCAGGGAGACAGTATTGAAATCAGGGGTTTTGGCAGCTTTGTCATCAAGGAATACGGTTCCTATGAAGGACGGAACCCAAAGACTGGAGAGAAGATCAAGGTAAAACCAAAGAAATTACCTTTCTTTAAGGTTGGAAAGGATCTCCGGGAGCGAGTAAACGAGGGCAAATAACGGCCTAAGTTATACCTTTTAACCCTGTTCAGGAAGAAAGGCAGTTCATTGGATAAATGCCTTATCAGAAAATTTCTTTGAAAAAGAAAACAGAAAATTATTCTGTAAGGAACTAAATAATCCCTCCTACCAAATCATATATTTGCGCTTCGGTGATACGTACCTGTACTATATCACCGGGGTTTGCAATTCCATCGTTAATATAAACGCATCCGTCAATCTCAGGCGCCTGATACACTGTTCGACCTTCCAGTAACAAATCAGTTTCTCTGCTCAAACCTTCCACCAGCACCGGGACGGTCTGACCTATATATTTCCGTAATATCTCTTTTGAAATCCCTGCCTGCAATTCTAAAATTCGCTGCATCCTCTCTTGCTTGACTTCTTCAACACACTGTGCTTTAAAAAATTCTGACCTTGCCCCTTCTTCATTCGTATAGGAAAAAACTCCAACATGATCCATTTGATACTGTTTTAAAAAGCCTTCCATTTGCTGTATATCGGCTTCTGTTTCTCCGGGAAAGCCAACCATCATCGTAGTCCGTAGAGCAATATCAGGTACTACCGCACGAATTCTATCAATAAACTTACATAAATCATCATAACCGTAACGGCGATGCATCCGTTTTAGAATTGAATCAGAGACATGCTGAAAAGGAATGTCCATATAAGGCAGAATTCTTTTTTCACTCTGCACAAGTTCAAGCAATTTATCCGTTACTCCAGACGGATACAGATACATGAGGCGTAACCATGGAATTTCCGTCTCTTTTAATATGCGGGACAACAGAGCAAGAAGATTTGTCTGGTTATCAAGATCATTGCCATAGGCAGTAAGATCCTGGGCGATAAAAGAAATTTCTTTAACACCATTTGCTTCAAGATGTTGTAACTCCACAATAATATCTGCAATATCTCTTGATCGAAGATCACCTCTGATTGAAGGAATCATACAATAGGTACAGCGATTATTGCAGCCTTCGGTAATTTTGACAGAACTTCTGAAAAATGGGGTAGACAGAGTACGTGGTAAAGAGGCATTCATGAGAAAACGATCAGGGCAGTAAGATTTTTCGGTCTGTTCCCCGCCCATCAGTTTTTGCAAAAGATTTGCTATTTCTCCAACACCTTCTGTTCCAACAAAAAGATCCACTTCCAAAAGATCTCTGCTGAGGTCGGAAAGATAACGCTGCACAAGGCATCCGGTAACCACAAGAAATTTTTCAGAATCTTCTTCTTTGTAACGCCCCATTTCAAGGATTACTTCTATGGCCTCTTCTACAGCTGGTTGGATAAAGCCACAGGTATTTACAATGAGCACATCAGCAGCAGCAGGGTTATCTGTGAGTTCCCAATTGGCTTCCTGAAGAATGCCAAGCATTACTTCAGAATCGACAAGATTTTTTGCACATCCAAGACTTACAAGGTGAAAGCTCGCCATACTTAAACCTCATCCAAAATAGATAGTGAAACAATATGTTGCATCAACTGTTTAATTTGGGCCTTACTCTTTCTCTTGAAAACTTTTCCGGTAAAGCCAGGTCGCCATTCATCTTTCCAAAGTTCATCGGAAACCAGAAAAACTGCAGCAAAATCTATCTTTCTAAAAGCAGCCACTGCACAAAGTGCAGAATATTCCATGTCCACAGCACTAACTTTATATCGTTCAGCCAATGCCTGAAGCATCTTCCTGGATTCCCTGTATGGAGCATCTGTTGACCAGAAGACCTTAGTTACGCCCATTCCCAAGGCAGCCTTTAAAGAAGCAAGTAACCGGGAGGAAGGTTCGGAAACATCATCCCCTGTGTAATATTGAGATGTTCCCTCTCCTGAATATCCAACTCCTCCAAAAATGGTATCACCAACACGTAAATCAGATGAAACAGCACCACACCAGCCAGTCATAACAACTTTTTCAGCACCAAGTACAATAAGTTTTTCTAAAACCATTGCAGCCATTGGAGCACCGAGAGCAGGACCGGCTACAAAAAAATCGTTATCCGGACTTACGACTAACCCCGAATGAAACAAAAATCGTTGCTCTCCACCACGATCAACAAGTGTCTGAAGAGCAACTCTTGCTTCAGTGGGATTGACAAATAAAATTCCACATGAAGGGATTGCTTTTTCCCGTGCTGCACGACTTGGATGGATAATTATATCAGGGTTCATTTCAGCCTTTGGATGGAGAACGTAAAACGCAAAAAGGCTGCAGATTGCTCTGCAGCCTTTCACAACTCAAAGATACTATCGCCACACGATGCAACAATAGAATCTACCTGAAGCTAACTTAGCCTATCAAAGGATTGGCATAAAGCAGAATCAGAGAAACAACCAGACCGTAAATAGCACAGGACTCAGCAAGAGCCATACCGAGGATCATGAAAACCATCAATTTAGGCTGTGCTTCGGGGTTACGAGCAAGACCCATACAAGCGCCATTTCCAATATTACCGATACCAATAGCAGCGCCAAGTCCAGCAAGTCCAATTGAAAGTCCTGCACCAATAGGGATAAGTGCGAGCATCAAAGCATTTGATTCCATTGTAATTCTCCTTAAAAAGTTTTGTTGTTTTGGCCTTCTTCTTAAACTATTAAAAATAACTTCGTATAAATAAATTTCTTTTTTCTACAACTGGATCAATGGGCATGCTCATTCGCCTGACCGAAATACACAGCGGTAAGCAGAACAAAAACCATGGCCTGAACCAGAGAAACAAGGACACCTAACATCATAATTGGCAGTGGTGCG
>DQVD01000026.1 GCA_015661935.1 Desulfocapsa sulfexigens
GTTGGCCCATGTAGGTCCGCGTCCGTCTTCACGTTTACAATATGGAGTTGTTGGCAGGTTACCACCGTAGATGGAGGAACAACCGGTTGCATTGGCAATCAGCATTCTGTCACCAAACATCTGGGTAACAAGTTTAATGTATGGAGTCTCGCCACAACCGGCACAAGCGCCAGAGAACTCAAACAGTGGGCGAAGCAGCTGGCTTCCCTTGATGGTAGTCGGGTTAAAATCAGCTGAATCAACCTCAGGAAGTGCCAGAAAATATTCCACGTTTTTGGCTTGAGTGGTGCGGATTTTCTCAGTATTTGCCACCATCTGCAATGCCTTATTGCCTTTTTTGCCAGGACATACGTCCACACACTGAGTACATGAGCAGCAATCCTGAGTGAACACCTGGATGGCAAATTTGGAATCCTTGAAGGCCTTTCCAACGGCAGGAATGGTTTTGAAGCTCTTGGGAGCTTTAACCATTTTACCAATTTTCATACGTATGGCAGCATGAGGACAAACGAGCGAACACTGACCACATTGGATACAGTTTTCTTCGAGCCACTCGGGTACATGAACACCGATATTACGTTTCTCGTACTGGGTGGTTCCTGTTGGCCAGGTACCATCATTAGGCATCTCAGATACTTTAACCCGATCACCTTTACCTTCCATCATTTTCGCAGTAACATTTTTAACAAAGTCAGGAGCAAAGTCAGGAACGGTTGGAGGCATCTCGTGACCGCTGGTGGATTTGGCAAGTGTTACCTGAACGATGTTTTTAACTGCAGCATCGACGGCCTCGTAGTTCATATTGACAATCTTGTCACCTTTTTTGCCATAGGTTTTTTTGATGGCATTCTTAATGGCAGCAATGGCTTCTTTCTCGGTGATGATACCGGAGATGAGGAAGAAAGCAGTCTGCATGATCATGTTGATGCGCGCACCAAGCCCAAGAGCCTCACCAAGGGAAAGTGCATCGATGATGTAGAATTTTGCTTTTTTATTGATCAGATCTTTTTGAACACTGCCTGGCAGTTCTTTCCAGATCTGTTTGGCATTAAAAGTGGTGGTGAGGAGGAAGGTTCCGCCCTCATCAAGATTGCGAAGCATGTCGTACTGATCAAGGAAGGTGAAGTTATGACATGCAATGAAGTTGGCCTTATTAATAAGGTAAGGAGCAACAACCCGGTTTTTACCAAATCTCAGGTGAGAGGTGGTGATGGATCCAGATTTTTTTGAGTCATAAACAAAGTAACCCTGAGCAGAGTTATCAGTTTCAGTACCAATGATTTTAATGGTGTTTTTGTTAGCACCAACAGTACCATCAGATCCTAAACCATAGAACATGGCACGATATACATCGTCGCCTTCAATGGAGTAATCAGCATCGTAGGCAAGGCTGGTTCCAGCAAGGTCATCGTTTGGACCAACGCAGAAATGATTTTTAGGAGCCATGGCTTCCATATTATCAAATACAGCCTTTACCATGGCGGGGGTGAATTCAGCAGAACCGAGTCCATAACGACCGGAAAGAATCAGTGGCATGTAAGCTGAACTGTTTGCCTCAATTGCCTCACCAACTGCATTGCGGATATCAAGATACAGTGGCTCACCTGCAGATCCTGGCTCTTTTGTTCTATCAAGCACAGTAATACGTTCGACCGTTGCAGGCAGGGCATTAACCATTGCTTTGCAATCAAAGGGTCGAAACAGGCGCACAATCACCAGACCAACATTTTTACCTTCACTTACAAGGTGGTCGATGGTGGCAGAAACTGTCTCGCAGCCGGATGCCATCATAACAACAACGTCTGTTGCATCAGGTGATCCGTAGTAATCAAAAAGATGGTACTGGCGGCCGGTGAGATCTGCGAATTTGTCCATGGTGTCCTGAACAATTTTCGGAGTGGCATCGTAAAAAGTGTTCACTGTCTCACGACCTGTGAAGTAAACATCAGGATTTTGCGCTGTACCGCGAATGGTTGGACGGTCAGGTGTCAGTGCACGATTACGATGAGCAATGATATTATCTTCATCGATAATTGCACTCATATCATCATAGGTGAGTTCTTCAATTTTCTGGATTTCATGAGAGGTACGGAAACCATCAAAGAAATGGATAAAAGGAATACGGGAAGCAAGGGAGGCCTGAGTTGCAATCAGAGACATATCCATACATTCCTGGACATTCTGGGAGCAAAGCATTCCCCAACCGGTCTGACGTGCAGCATAAATATCAGCGTGATCTCCGAAAATGGAAAGTCCCTGAGCAGCGATGGAGCGTGCTGTTACATGAAAAACGGTGGGAGTGAGCTCACCGGCAATTTTATACATATTGGGGAGCATCAGGAGAAGACCTTGAGATGCTGTAAAAGTGGTACACAAAACGCCGGTGGCAAGGGAGCCATGCAGGGAACCTGCAACACCACCCTCCGATTGCATCTGAGTTACTACAGGAACAGAGCCCCAGATATTTTCCTGCATAACGGTGGCTTTGGTGTCAGCCTCAGCAGCCATTGGTGAAGAAGGGGTAATAGGGTAGATAGTAATAACTTCGCTGGTGGCGTAGGCAACATGGGTACAAGCCTGGTTACCATCAATTGTGACCATTTTTCTCGACATAGGGTGGTACTCCTTTGTTGTTTGTTGTTTGTTGGTGAAAATTGGTGTTTTTTTTAATATAAATATATTACTTTTTAGGTAAATTCTTCAGATCGTCAATTCCCTGGCTGACAATATTGTAGCCTTCCATGGCTCCAAGCTCTTTAATGAGATCGTCAACTTCACCATTATAGGGCATGATGCGGATAGAAACACGTTTGGATCCGGTGGGGGCATCATCAAAAGAAGTAAGAATGGAAAGAACTCTGGCACGATTCTGACGCAGGATATCGATGACTTGAGAGACAGTGCCCCCCTTATCGGACATATCCATGACAATTTGAAAAGCACCATCCTGGATACCGGTGGCATGAATAAAGCCACGAAGGACATCGGATTCTGAGAGCAGACCTACAAGGTTTCCATCATCATCAATGATAACCAGACCGGAAATTGTTTCATTTAGCATGACAAGTGCAGCTTTTTCCAATGTGTCATCCTGCCCTAGGCTGACAGGGTTAGCACTCATCACGTCTTTAACCTTCATTTCAGAAAGAAGATAATACATTTCGTGCATATCCATCTCTGTTTTAGATGATGGTGATGCTTCTTTCAGGTCACGGTCGGTGATGATACCAACCAGTTTTCCATGGGAGACAACAGGAAGGCGTCTGATTTTGTTGTCCTTCATGGTTCTCCCGGCACGCATGACCGAGGTACTGGCATCCACAGTAAGTACGGTAGTTGCCATCCAATCCTTGATTAGCATAGAGCCTCCTTGTAAATTACAGGTGATACTAAAGTGTAATGAGAGCACTGCCGGGTCGAGTCTTTGCAGGCTGATTAGTCATCTGCATAGAAGTAGTGACGCAGAACCCGTTAATATAGAACATTTTCCAGTCTGACGCAAGCATGGAATAGTATTGCGTTGACAGTCACCATTCTATGGCGGAATGATTTTTTTTCTTGAAATTCCACCTTAAATTGATAGAAGAGGGTGCATGATACCATTGAAACATAAACAGCTCGATTCCCTGCTTTCAGCTCTTCAAAATGAGGAGGAGTATGTTTTTCTTGATACTATTCGCAGTGATATCGAAAATTGTCATTCTTTTCTCTTTTTGCAGCCCTCAGGGCGGCTGGATTTTTTTGCAGGGAAAGATCCGGAGAAATTTGTTGCTGAAATGGAGAAAATGCTTGCTGCAGGCTATTATCTTGCCGGTTGGCTGAGTTATGAATTCGGCTATCTGCTTGAATCGCAGATTGAAAATCTGTTACCTTCCAGTTTGCGGCAGGGGGCTCTCCTTGCATCTTTTGGACTGTTCCGTGAACCATTTGGTTTTGATCATGGGACTGGTAAAACATCTTTCCCGATTGCTGAGTCTGCAGTCCCTCTCGACGGTTTTCATATTGACAATCTACAGCTCAGTCAGGAAAAAGAGAGTTATCTTAATGCTATCACTCGTATTAAGGAATACATTGCAGCGGGTGACACCTATCAGGTGAATTACACGCTAAAACTGCTCTTTGATTTTTCCGGTTCGCCCCTTGCCTTTTATAGAAATTTACGCAGAAATCAGTCTGTTGCTTACGGGGCAATTGTGAACCTTGGTGATGAACACATCCTCTCTCTGTCCCCTGAATTGTTTTTCAGGATATATGATAACTCCATTCTTGTTCGGCCCATGAAAGGAACCATGAAACGCGGCCGATCCTTCGGAGAAGATCTGGAGTTTTGTCAACAGTTACGAAAAGACATTAAAAATCGCAGTGAAAACGTGATGATTGTGGACCTGCTCCGTAACGATCTGGGACGCCTCAGTCATCAGTTTGGAGACGCCAAAGTGGTAACAAAATCACTCTTTGATGTGGAGCGGTACGAGAGTGTGCTGCAGATGACTTCAACAATCTGTACCGGAACAGATGGTGCATTACTTAATAAAGTCTCGATGTTTGATTTTTTTAAGGCTTTATTTCCCTGCGGCTCTGTTACCGGTGCTCCAAAGATTCGAACCATGGAGATTATACGGGAACTCGAACAATCTCCACGTGGAGTGTATACCGGGGCGATAGGATATTTTGCACCAAATGGTACGGGAACTTTTAATGTTCCTATTCGTACTTTGCGTCTTGCGAATGGTAAGGGGGAAATGGGAATCGGCTCTGGTATTGTGCATGATTCAGATCCTGAACAGGAATGGGAAGAATGTCTTTTGAAAGCACATTTTTTAACCAGGCCGGTTTCTGACTTTTATCTTATTGAGACACTTCTCTGGGAACCTGGGAAAGGGTATTGGTTGCTTGATGAACATCTAGAGCGGTTGGAACAATCGGCGCTTTATTTTTGTTTTGATTTTGCAAGAGAGGACATTCTTGAAGTTTTAAACGGTCTGATCGGTGACGGAAATTTTGATGAGCAATGCGTTAGAGTACGATTAACTCTTCAAAAAGACGGCGGCATAGAATCGACTTTTCAAGTATGCACAGCTCCAGTCCAGAGAAGTTTATCCGAGAAGCCCGCAATACTCCATGATGAGCTTCCCTGCATTCATCTCTCAGAGCAAAAGATAGATTCAACTTCTCCCTGGTTTTTTCATAAGACCAGTAAACGGAAACTGTTTCAGGATGAGTTTGCCAGAGCCGGAAAACTGGGTCTCTTTGATATTGTTTTTCTAAATGAAAAACAGGAATTGACCGAAGGCTGTATCTCCAATCTCATTCTTTTTCTCGATGGGAAATATTATACTCCCCCGGTTTCTTCCGGTCTGCTTAGTGGCACCATGCGAACCCATCTCCTTTCTGACTCGTCTATTAAGCTCCATAAAAAAGTATTAAGCATAAACGATCTTTATCGGGCCGAGGCTCTGTTTTGCTGTAATTCAGTTCGAGGACTTGTTCAGGTTATTATTAAGTGATCCTTTAAGGAAACCTATTCCTGCTTGTAGCATTTTCCGAGAGCCTTGGGCGACCGGGACATAAACAATTTACCAACAAGTTGCTGAAAACTGTTTTCAGAATAGCCATCTTTACGGTTTTTTCTCGTTGAGTAGTGCATGAAAATAAGGGTGAAGATCATAAGTGGAAAAGGAGAAGTTTGAAGCACCTGTGCCGGAATTCCTGGAAAAAGATCCTGCAGGGCAATACCGCTCACCTGGAGAAAGGCAAAGAACATGGCACCAAGTGCGACACGTATAGGATGCCAGCCGCCAAAAACAACCAGTGCAAGACCAATCCATCCAATGCCTTCTGCACCCTGAGGGCGCCCCCATCCAGGTTTTAAAGAAAGTGAATAGGCAGCTCCGCCAATGCCTACCAGAAAAGCTCCCCCAAGAACTGCTGCCATCTGAATTTTTCGGGGATTGAGACCACGCGCAAATGATGCTGCGGGATTTTCTCCAATAGA
>DQVD01000106.1 GCA_015661935.1 Desulfocapsa sulfexigens
AGGCGCAGAGCGCCACGATACACGTGACACCGCAGAGCGGTATAACAGGAAACTGAGAAAACACGCGAATCAAGTATCTATTCATCTGCTACGAGCTATAAGTAAATGGTGTTGAAAATGTTGCATATAACAGTAAGAAATCATTGACATTATGCTGATAAGTCCAAAGCGGCCACTCTTTGTAATTTCAAATAGTTATATACACAACCTTTTCACACCCTTAAGTAGGGTAGGCTTGGTTTTGAAAGAAAACTAATAGGAGTTTAATAAACTTGTTTGTCAGTAGGGGAGAATCGGATACTGCTGGCAAAAAACAGGTGCTTAAACGATATTATTAAAGAAAGGACACTTCGGGTTCGAGCATTCCACATAAGAAAATATCTAAAACCTGTTGGGTGGTTTCCTCGACGGTGTATTTAGTTGTTACACCCACATTCCACATTCGTGAAATTTCATCGAGTGCGCCAAAAAAGGCTCGTTTTGCTATACCTGGTTGAATGGAGGCGCGGTAAATGTTCTGTTCCTGCCCAAGTTTAATGATAGAAGAGATCATGTTTACGTATACACTAAATTTATTGTTTCGGTAATCTTTAATGAGTTTGGCACTTTGTCTCAGTTCAATCTGGATAACTTCTGCCAGATTCTTATTCTTTTTCATTACCGTCAGATGCTTTCTGGCGAAAATTTCGAGCATCTTTCTCGGATCATCTTCAGCAGCGAGCAATTTTTCGACCTGTACGATTAAATTGCCGATTTCTTCTTCAAAAACCGAGATAAGGATATCAAACTTATTATTGAAGTAGAGGTAAATAGTTCCATCAGCTACCTTGGCTTCCTTGGCAATATCGGATATCCTTGCGTTGAAAAAACCTTTCTTGGCAAAAACTTTGGTTGCAGCGTTAATGATTTTAGAATGTTTATTTGAGGCTTTCATCAGTGTGCGGAATGTCTCTATCTCAAAGAGATTTTAAATTTTGAATAAATTACCGAGAGCTATACAACAAATGAATGGTTGTTCATTCATTGTATTCAAATCATCAGAATTGTCAAGCTTTTGTATATACATTTTAAATATATTTTATTTAAATCATTTAACAAAGCCTTGAAACAACTTATAGATATCGATTTAATTGCTAACCGTGAGGATGCACCCTCAGTTATTTTCTGTTCTTTAGGGAATAGTGCAAAAAATTATCAGGAGTGAAAGTATGAAAGTTCTGGTTGTAGGATCAGGTGGTAGAGAGCATGCCCTTGTTTGGAAAATCCATCAAAGTCCCAGGGTAAGTAAAATATATTGTGCTCCTGGAAATGCTGGTATTAAGCGAATGGCTGAATGCGTTGATCTCAGTGTTACTGACGTTGACGGATTGGTCAGCTTTGCTAAAAAAGAAAAAATTGATCTCACGGTTGTCGGTCCTGAACTTTCTTTGATGGCAGGAATTGTTGATGTCTTCGAACGGGAAGGTCTCAGGATTTTTGGTCCTTCACAGGATGGTGCCATACTTGAAGGAAGCAAAGTTTACACCAAGGAATTTCTTAAAAAATATAACATCCCATCGGCAAAATTTAAAGTTTTTAAAGATCGTAAAAAAGCCAAAAAGTATATTGAAAAATGTGGTGCACCGCTGGTAGTTAAGGCCGATGGTCTGGCTGCTGGAAAGGGAGTAATTGTTGCTGCAACTATTAAAGAAGCCAAAGAAGCTGTTGATCTTATCATGCGTGACAACGCATTTGGAGATGCAGGAAAACTTCTCATTGTAGAAGAATGTTTGACGGGTGAAGAAGCTTCTTTTATTGCCTTTACAGACGGAAAAACAATTCTGCCCTTACCTACATCCCAGGATCATAAGGCAGTTTCTGATGGAGATATGGGGCCCAACACAGGTGGAATGGGTGCATATTCTCCAGCTCCGGTTGTAACAGAAAAAATTGCAGACCAGGTCATGAAAAAGGTCATGCTGCCAACAATAAAAGGAATGGCGAAGGAAGGGCGCCCCTATAAAGGGATGCTATATGCTGGACTTATGATTGATGGCGACGATGTGAATGTGCTTGAATTTAATTGCAGGTTTGGAGATCCTGAAGCACAACCGCTTTTGATGCGTCTTAAAAGTGATGTTATAGATATTTTTGATGCAGTTATTGATGAACGCCTCGATCAGGTGGAAATGAAAATTGACCCACGACCAACGGTTTGTGTGGTAATGGCATCTGGTGGCTACCCCGGAAATTATGATAGTGGCAAAGTCATCAGGGGGCTTAAAAAGGCCTCCGATGTTAGAGGTGTGGTTGTCTTTCACGCAGGAACCACAATTAGAAATGGAAGAGTTTCCTCAGCTGGGGGGAGAGTACTTGGTGTCACAGCAGTTGGAAAGGATCTTGAAAAAGCGATTAATTCTGCCTACAAAGCAGTGGCACAGATTTCATGGACAGGTTCTTTTTTTAGAACTGATATTGGTGCGAAGGCTCTTACTAAAAGACAGGAACTTGATGCAAAACCGGTTGTAGGAATTGTCATGGGAAGTGATTCTGATCTTCCCGTCATGCAGGTAGCTGCAGATTTTCTGGATTCAATGGAAATTCCCTATGAAATGACGGTAGCTTCAGCACATCGTACTCCTGAACGTGCTGCGACATTAGCATCTACTGCGCAAAAACGAGGTATTAAATTGATAATTGCCGGGGCCGGAATGGCAGCCCATCTTGCAGGAGTGCTGGCGGCGCACACTGATCTACCCGTTATCGGGGTGCCACTTGATGCATCTCCACTAAACGGCATGGATGCACTTCTTGCCACTGTTCAAATGCCTCCTGGCATTCCTGTGGCTACCATGGGAATAGGAAAAGCAGGTGCCAAAAATGCAGCAGTGCTGGCGGCACGAATTTTAGCACTTAATGATAAGGCTCTTTCAGATAAAGTTGCAGAGTATAAAATAACCATGGTAAAGGAAGTTGAGGAAAAAGCAAAACGCATTGGAAACTAAGTCGTTTTGAGTTTTTCAATTCAACCAAGCGACCATGATTTTTCTCAGGCACTCCTTGCCTTGGAAAAGGGGGGGATAGTTGCTTATCCCACAGAAACATTTTATGGTCTGGCCGTTGATCCAAACAATGACCAGGCCATTGCTTCACTCTACGAACTTAAAAAAAGAGAAGAGCATAAAGCTCTTTCTCTTCTTGTACCTGATCTTGAATATCTTTCAAATCTTGTTTCTCTTTATCCATCGTCCTATAAAAAGCTGATTGATGCTTTCTGGCCAGGTCCTCTTACATTAGTATTTCCTTCTTCTGGAAATGTATCAACGAAACTCTCGGGTGATCGAAAAGATATAGCCATTCGTATTTCATCAAATCTCATTGCTCAAAGATTTTGCACCTCCTGGGGACATGCTATTACCGCAACGAGTGCTAATATGAGTGGGGAAACAGCGCTCGTAAGTGCTGAAGAGGTCAAAAAACTTTGGGGTGATAAAATCGCCTGTATTCTTGACGGCGGTATTACACCTGGAGGATATGGATCCACCATTGTTCGGTGCAATAACTCAAAAAAAGAATGTCAAATTATCCGGGACGGTGCAATCACGTGTGAGGAAATAACCGATATTCTTCCTTCTGATTATACTGTTTGCAGAGCTTAAGTGTATTGTGATACCCTTTTGCAAGGTGTATACTTTCGTAAGCGTTCACCAGCACCTCATTTTCGTCCGTTTGCGCCTGCTCACATATAACTGCATATGCTACGCAGTCCCAAACG
>DQVD01000418.1 GCA_015661935.1 Desulfocapsa sulfexigens
AAATAACTCAGGATCTCTCCTTGGAATATGAGGCGATTGTACGATTGCAATGGCGTATCATTCTGGTTTCCTCCACTGTTATGGCAATTCTTTTTCTTGTTTTACTGACCATCGTTGGTCGAGCTGGAAAAATCATGGAAAAGAGAGCCAGGGAACGTATTAGCCTTGAGCAAAAACTCAGCAATGCCCAACGATTGGCGCATCTTGGAACCATGGTGGCAACGGTATCGCATGAAATAAAAAGTCCATTGGGGATTGTACGTTCCACTGCTGAAATCCTTGTGAAAAGAATTAAAAAAGTTGCGCCCGGTAATGAAAACCTTGCAGAAATCATTGTTTCAGAAACCACAAGACTCAATAATATTGTGCTTGAATTTCTCGATTTTGCAAGACCTCAGAAAGTGAAACTGGTTCCAGTGGATATTAATAACTCCATAACTCAGGCCTTACAGTTTATGGATCCGGAACTTACCGAGAAAAATATTACAATTGAGACTGATCTGGATTTAAGTATGGGCCAAATAACAATTGACCCCGATATGTTTTATCGTGCACTTCTTAATATTCTGGTGAATGGAACTCAATCTATGCCGGATGGTGGTGTGCTGCGGGTAAAAACCGGTATAACAAAAAGTGACGGATCAATTGTGATTTCAATTCAGGATAGTGGTATTGGTATGAGTGAAGAAAAGCTTGCCCAGATATTTAAACCCTTTTTCACTGATAAAAACAGAGGAACCGGTCTTGGTTTAGCAATAACCAAAAATATAATTGATCAGCATCACGGAAGTATCTCCGTGAACTCTGAGGTTGGTAAAGGCTCCACCTTTATACTCAGCTTGCCGGGCCCTTAATGTCGCGTCTTTTCATCGTTGACGAGACAATGGAGTACTAAAAAATATGAACGGATTATCGCTTGTAAATCTCTCTTTTCTTAAAAATGGGCCTTATAGTTTGACCATTGAAGCAGGTGAATGTATAGGGCTTATTGGAAGATCAGGTGTCGGGAAAACCCAACTCCTGCGTGCGGTGGCTGATGTGATAGCACATGATGGGGATTGCGTTCTTAATGGTACATCATACCTTTCCGTGTCTCCTCCCGAATGGCGATCAATGGTTGCCATGGTTCCTGCCGAATCCTTCTGGTGGTACGATACGGTGGGATCTCATTTTGACTCTGAAATGGAACGGTATGATTCCATGGAATTACTCGAAACCTTAGGTTTTAGTTCCGATGTTATGAACTGGCAGATAAGTCGTCTTTCAACTGGTGAGCGTCAGCGTCTCGCACTTGTTCGTACGCTTATCACCGGGCCGAAAGTGCTCCTCCTTGATGAACCGACTGCATCGCTCGATAAGAAAATGGTAGATGTTGTTGAACAGCTTTTGGCTGATATCTGTTTCCTTCGCAGGACAATGTGTATCTGGGTTAGTCATGATATTGAGCAGCTTTCCCGTGTGGCAGCCAGAGTGTTTCGAGTAGAGAAAGGTGGTTTTACTGAGGAGACGTGTTAAATGGATGTACTATCACTTTCAGCGTTAGATCTTTCTCTTGCCGCCATTCTCGTTGTACTGCTTGCTATAACCAGTTTTCGCATGGGTCTTGGCCTTGAAAAGCGAATGGTGATTTCCGGTGTACGCATGACTGTTCAACTGCTGTTGATCGGTGTGGTCTTAAAATTCCTGTTTGCAAATGCAAGTTTTCCCCTTGTTTTATTTCTGTCGTCCTGCATGTTGTTGATAGCTGGATATGAAGTTCTGGCCAGACAGAAACGAAAACTCCGCGGTGCTACGGGCTATTTTATCAGTACCGGCTCAATGGTGGTCTCTTCCTTTACCGTAACGTTTCTGGCACTTACTGTGATGGTCGGAGTGGATCCCTGGTACACTCCACAGTATGCGATTCCGCTCCTTGGTATGTTGCTCGGCAATACTATGAATGGTGTTTCACTGGCATCGGACAGGTTGACAACCGAAATGTATAATCAGCGCGGTATGGTGGAGCAGCGTCTGCTTCTTGGACACACCTGGCAGGAAGCAAGCGGAGATATCAGAAGGGATTGTATGCGTACCGGAATGATACCAACCATTAATTCCATGGCAGCAGCAGGGGTTGTGAGTCTGCCGGGCATGATGACCGGTCAGATTCTTGGCGGTTCCTCGCCGTTAGATGCTGTTAAGTATCAAATTCTGATTATGTTTCTTATCGCTGCCGGTACAGGATTCGGTGTTCTTACTGCTATCTGGCTTATCAGTCGCCGGCTTTTTGATGACCGTCAACGTCTGGTTTTGGATTGTCTTGGAAGTCCTGGGAAGTCATAATATATTATTTCTGCTTGTATTTTCTCTGATAATATTGTTCATTTGTCTGTATCGTATAATGGTTAAATACTAAGAATTCTTTTTATATCCGGAGGTTGAAGATGGGCCAAAAAATTGTAATTATCGGTGGTGTTGCAGCAGGTCCAAAGGCAGCATGTCGTGTAAAACGTTTAATGCAGGATGCAGAAGTAACAATCATTGATCAGGATACCCTGTTTTCCTATGGCGGTTGTGGAATCCCCTACTATGTCTCCGGCGATGTATCAGATGAGGCTGAACTTCGCTCCACAAGTTTTCATATGGTACGTAATGAGGATTTCTTTGAGCATGCCAAAGGTGTAATGGTCAAGAGCGGTACCCAAGCCATGGCCATTGATCGTAATGCCAAAACTGTAAAAGTTCAAAATGTCGCAAGTGGTGAAGAGCAGGAAATCCCATATGACACCCTGATGATAGCCACTGGTTCGCGTCCATTTATTTTGCCAATTCCCGGTGCCGATCTTGATGGCGTTTTTACCATTTCCGATTTACATAAAGCCGTTGAAATCAAAGATCGTATCGCCAAGGGAAAAGTAGACAAAGCCGTAGTTATTGGTGGAGGTGCAATTGGCCTTGAAATGGCTGAGGCGTTTAAAGACTTGTGGGGAGTAAAAACCACGGTTGTGGAGTTCATGCCCCAGGTATTGCCAGGAATTGTTGACAAGCCATTTGCCGCAATGCTTACAAAGCATATGCGTGACAATGAAGTTGAAGTTTTTCTGAATGAAGGTGCGACAGAAATATCAGGAGTGGATGGAAAGGTTACCGGGGTGTGCACAGCTAACCGTACCATTGAAGCTGATATTGTAATTATGGCAGTGGGTGTGCGACCTCGATCTGAAATTGCTGTGGATGCTGGCCTGCAAACATCACCCATGGGCGCAATTGTTGTAAATGAGCGGATGCAGACTTCAGATCCATCCATCTATGCAGCAGGTGACTGTATTGAAGTGATGCATCTGGTAACCGGGAAAAAATTCTATGCACCACTTGGTTCGCTCGCCAACAAAGAAGGGCGTGTTGCCGGTGATAATATGGCTGGCATTCCTTCAACATTTAAGGGGGCTGTCGGTAGTTTTATCATGAAGGCTTTTGATGTGTGCATTGGTGCCACAGGTCTTAGTCTGGATGTTGCACTTTCCGAAGGCTATGATGCTGATGTGGCCCTCACCGCCCCTTCTGATCGTGCCCATTTCTTCCCAACAGAATCCATTGTCTGTTTTCAGATGGTTTTTGATCGCCGCACCCGTAAAGTTTTAGGATTGCAGGGTTTTGGCCCCATGGGTGATGGAATATCTGCCAGAATTGATGCAGCTGCAGCATACATTGCCATGGGAGCAGGCATTGATGACTTTGGAACTCTTGAAATGGCATATGCACCACCTTTCTCTGCAGCCATTGACTCCATCAACGCCATTGCCTATGTTGCAGATAATCTCTGCGATGGACGCCTGCACAAGACAAGTCTGGATTCTTTTTTAGCCTGGATGGAAGATTTTGAAAGTGAGTCCGATTGGATAGCCCTCGACATCAGACATCCAATTGAGGCAGGTCCGTTTGTTGAAAAATTTGGTACTGAAAAATGGCTTGCGATCCCCTATAATGAGATTCGGGCGCGTTACAAAGAACTTCCACAGGATAAAAAACTAATTATTCTCTGTGATGCAGGAACCAGATCCTTTGAGATACAATCGTTCCTGAACAGTGTTGATTATCAGAATTCCTTAGTAGTGAGTGGTGGCTTTAATATGATCCGGCGCATGGGCGTGGATTGGTATCCAAAATAAAAACGGTTCGGTGCTTTGCAGGAGAGAATCCTCTCTCCTGCATGGTGCTTACTGATCTGAATATGCCGGAAATTACAGGTGTTATGCTGTCAGCTGAAATTCGGAAAAAGTACACTCCGAAAAACTTCCCATTATCATGGTTACCACACAAAATGAGTCCAACGATAATGATGCAGCCTATGGCGCAGGAGTAAATAAGATTATACAAAAACCTTTTAATGGCCAATCATTAAAGGCTGCAATGGCTGAATATTTATAACAGAAATTTATTGCTATTATTTTCCAGCTCCCTGAGTCAGATCTTTTCAAGATAAGCTGGAAGCAAGTCGAAATCCCTGCCCACATCTTCAGGCTTGTGGGCATCAGAACCGGGAAGCAGGGGGATTCCAAGTGTCAGTGCCTCTTTGACAATAAAGGGGGCAGGAAATGGAGTTCCTCTGATAGTAAATCCTGAGGCGTTAATTTCCAGTGCCATTCCTTTTCTTTTTACTTCTTTAAGCAGCGTTCTGATTTGTCCTGTATATTCCTCATCTATTTTGATTCCCGGTTGAAAACGAAGAGCTGCATCCAGGTGACAGAGAACTGTTCCAGGCAGAACCTGAACTGCTTCGGTAAGTGTAGAGAAATATTTCTTTAGAGTTTGCCCACATCCAATTGCATCAATAGCCTGAATATTTGATTTTTTTCTGCTGACAAGATTGAGATGCTGTGTCCCTTTTACATGCGGCATAAAATGATAGGATACCCCTATTCGATCCCAGTTCCTTTTTGCTAAACGTTCCAGTAATTCTTCTTTATGAGTGGGGCTGTAGCCGACTTCTACGCCAAGCGATACTTTAATTTTATGCGCATATTGTTTTTGTAGCCGGTACCCTTTTGAGAAATATGTATCAAAATCAGTTTCAGTAAGCCAGGTAGATTCAAAATAATGAACTCCGGCCTCCATATGTTCAAGGAATACAATTTCTTTTAATCCTTTGGATATAGCATTAAGGACGTACTCCTCCATCTCACCTTTAGCATGATGACAATATTTTGTGTGGACATGGCCATCCGTTAGTAAGGTAAGTTTTCCTGGGCCTAGGCTGGTCATGGGACGATGTGGACGAGGATTTTTAAGCATTCCCTTTGGGGAAAAAATGAATAACACCATCAATTTCAGATGTGTCACAGACGTGGCCAGTGTTCAGTTCCATCTGAAGGAATTCTTCAAGTCCCTCAGGTGGAAGAGCAAGGTTTGGGCCTTCGGGCAAATGGTATATAAGTGTGTGGACTTTGGAGAAATCCACGGGGCGAACAAAAAGTTTCATGCAATGTTTCCCTTTCGAAAAGAAAATAAATAATCCGATATAGCTGGACTCCTTATAGTACCCCTTTGAGGGGTAAAAGTGTTTAGGAACGTACAGAACATGATGCCCTGCGGACACATTCAGAAGACAGAAGCCAGAATAGTTAACAGCCTGCGGCTGAAATAAATAAAGTTGGTTTTCATCTGGCATCCACTTCCGAGAATGATTCACGCAGAAACTTTGTTTTTCCGATACATCTAAATAAACTGAACAAATTAATGTCTTTTTTCGGAGTCTCGCAGGCTCGCTTACCTTCGTCTTCTGCGTTGCTCGTTGGTCACATAACCCGTTATGTTTCCGCCTCGCGCCTTGAATACGAAAAAAATGTCAATTAATTTTTGTTCAGCTTATTTAGTTCCCGTTCCCAAGGCACTAAATTGTTGAAAGCGACTATAAGTATCTTTAAGGTAAACCGCAAGGAAATTGAAGAAAATTTAAGGATAATCTGAAATGCTGGAAACCTTGTTGGAAATAGGTTTGACACCTACATGCTATGTGTTTATTATGCTTTGTTCTTTGAATAGGTATTCATTCTCCATGTGAGATATAACGATATTATAAGCAAATAAAAGGTGTTTTGATGAGTGATCAGGAAATGTCAGGAAAAGAAAAAACATTGTTTGGTAAAGGGCTTAATCCTTCCAACATACTTCCCCGGAAATTGACTCTGGAATCTAATATTAAATTTCGTTGTCATCCGGGAGTAGAATGTTTTACTGCCTGTTGTCGTGGAATTAAGATTGTTCTTACGCCCTATGATATTCTGATGCTTAAAAATCGTTTGGGATTGCCAGCTCATGAGCTTCTTCAGAAATATACCACCCCGGTATATCTTGAAAAAACTGATATGCCTGGTGTCGCTCTGAAGCTTCGTGAGGATGATGAAAACACTTGTCCATTTGTGACGCCTGAAGGGTGCACAGTGTACACTGATCGTCCCTCAGCCTGCCGTTATTATCCTGTTGGGATGGCCGATTTCCATGAGGGAGGCAGTTTTATGGGAGCGGGGCATGATCAAAATGAGGAAGAAAAGTTTTTCTTTATTGTAAAAGAAGATCATTGCAAAGGCTTCAAAGAAGACAAGGAATGGACTGTTGCGGAATGGCGAAAGGATCAGGGTGTTGATGTTCGTGATGAGATGAATAAAGAATGGCTTCGCCTTGTTATGCGTCGTAAATCCTTCGGCCATCAGGCGTCGCTTTCAGAACAGGCGAAACGTATGTTCTTTATGGCATCAACTGATCTCGACCATTTCCGTAGATTTATTTTAGAAAGTAGTTTTCTGGATACTTATATCATAGATGATGAAACGCTCGATAAGATTAAAAATGATGATGTTGAATTGATGCTCTTTTCTTTTAAATATCTGGCCAATGCACTTTTTGGTGCTGAAGGTTTGACGATGAGAGAGGATAAAATTCAGAAAAAAGTCGAAGAGATCAAACAACGGCAGGATGATTCGGTATTGCAGTCCGTTGAAGACTACAAAAAAATCAAGGCGGATCGCGGTGAAGAAATTGATCCTAATCTCGGCCTGGATAAAAAATAAAATTGAGCAGAAAATGAAAGTCAGGTTCACCACGAGGTATGAAATCTTATCGATGTAACCTGATAGAAAAACTGCAGCCAATACAAAAAGGGCCTTGGAAGAATTCTTCCAAGGCCCTTTTTTTGTCTTAATACCTCTAATTCCTATCAGAATGTAGCGGTTTAGCAGGGTAAGCTAGACTACTTCCGTGCCTCAGGTTTGCTCGTTCTTGCATTGTCGCCATAGTGGAGCTATGCGACGATGCAAGAACGTGCAATCGGAGTCTCGTTGTGCTCGCTTACCTTGGTGCTGATGAAACTTTACTTCTCTGGTTCAAGGGATGCTGCCCTTGCCTTGAGAAATTTCCAGCTCTTGGTAACATCTTTCTGAGACTCAGCCATAAGTTCATCAGCATGCTCAGGATTCATCATCTTCAGCATGCGGTAGCGATTCTCACCCATTGCATACTCTTCAAAAGTCATTGTAGGCTCTTTGGAGTCAATGGAAAGAGGATTCTTACCTGCTGCTTCAAGATCAGGATTATAACGATACAGAGGCCAATGTCCACAC
>DQVD01000022.1 GCA_015661935.1 Desulfocapsa sulfexigens
ACATAAGATAACTGTTCAGCGTAATAGCAAGAATCTCAAAAAAGCACTAAGGAACGGGCACTAAATAAGCAGAACAAAAATTAATAGACATTTTTTTTCGTATTCAAGGCGCGAGACGGGAACATAAGGGGTTATGTGACCAACGAGCAACGCAGAAGACGGAATAAAAAGACATTAATTTGTTCAGTTTATTTAGATTGTCCTCAAAAAGTCACAACCAACTGTTATTGTAGAGTAAAGACTTTAAAAAGGTAGTACTATATGCAAGCATACAGAGCAATACTCAACAAAAGGCTTGCACATGATACGTTACAAAAGTAACCGACAACTCAGCCTGGAGGGTTTTCATCTTCCATTTGGCGGCAAACTCAATCCAGAAAATAGATGGGTTCGATGGAGTAAATCTATTCCATGGGATGACTTTGCCGTAGGCTACTATAACAGTATGAGTTCAACTCAAGGACGACCTGGCAAAGATGCCCGCCTGGTGATTGGATCACTAATCATCAAGCATAAACTTAACTTGAGTGACGAGGAGACGGTACTGCAGATTCAGGAAAATCCATATTTGCAGTACTTTGTTGGATTGTCTTCTTACAGCGAGAAGCCTCCTTTCACACCGACCCTTTTTGTAGAGATTCGCAAACGGATGGGAGGTGCAGTCTTCTCATCTTTTGAACAAGCAATCCTGAACAGGATTGATGAGAAGAAGAAAAGACTCCACTCTGAACTTGCAGAAGAATCAGAGGAATCTGAAAACAAAGGCAAGTTGCTGGTGGATGCCACCGTTGCCGAGCAGGCAATCCGGTATCCAACAGATATATGTCTTCTGAATGAGGCAAGAGAGATATCTGAGCAATTGATCGACGAGCTGTACCACCTCAGTGATCTGAAGAAAAAACCCAGAACGTATCGACAACAGGCACGAAAAAGGTATCTGGCGATTTCCAAAAATCGGAATCCAGGGGGAAAGCTGAGGCGTAAAGCCATCAGGGAGCAACTTCAGTATTTGCGACGAAACTTTCGCCATATTGAGAAGCTTCTGGATCTCCTTGCCAGATCTGCATTTCCGTTACCTCATAACAGGCAACGACAGTACTGGATCATCCAGCATCTTTATGAGCAGCAGTATACGATGTACAAAGGGAAAACCAGGCGTTGTGACCATCGCATAGTCAGTATTTCCCAGCCCCATGTTCGCCCAATCGTTCGGGGTAAAGCAAGCCACAAGGTTGAATTTGGTTCAAAGCTGAGCGTAAGCATGGTTGATGGTATTGCTCTGGTGGATCACTTTGGTTGGGAAGCTTTCAACGAGAGCACTGATCTGCGTACTCAGATTGAATATTACAAAGAGCGATATGGTTATTATCCCGAGGTAGTTCTTGCAGACGGTATTTATGGTACGAGAGCGAATCGAAAATACATGAAGAAACACAATATTCGCTTTGGTGGGAAGCCTCTGGGACGTCCCAAGAAACAGACGCCAGAAAATGCAGACCAGCTCAAACAGGAGAAACTGCAAAGAAAACAGGATGCTCTTGAGCGTATACCAATAGAGGGAAAATTCGGACAAGGGAAAAACGGCTATCGCCTCAACTATATCCGTGCCAAGACATTAAAAACATCAGAGGCATGGATTAACAGCATATTCCTGGTGATGAACCTGTTGGTTCTCTTCAGGATTTGCTGTGTCCAACTCAAAAAGACTCTTGGATTTGTACAATTGGCCCTTTTGGTAAAAATATTGGCTAAATTTACGGACTGGCTCATGCCAGTAAAATCCATTCAGCTTGTAGCTGGATGACTTATTGAGGAAGCTCTAAGTAGAGAAAATAAGTTTTTCATTTACTTTCAAAACCCATTGAAATATCAATGTAATTTGTGTTTGGATAGTACGTTTTTGAGGGGGACGCATTAAGTTTGTCAGGTGGCTAACAAGAATTCAGCATTATCTGTAGTACGTATAACGCGATATCTGAATTAGCGGCTTTTCTGGAATCAGTTCTTTTTTGCACTCAAAGTGTATCTCAGTTACGGCAAGTATCAGTGGTATAAAATCTTCCTAATCTCATTGATACCTTCGAGAATACGTTGCGTCGGACGAGAAACAAGTTGCTCATCAACAAGGAAAATATTTCCTGCACGGACGGCTTTTATAGCTTGAAAACCAGGTTCCTGAACAATCTGTTCTCTACTCACCCGATTCATTCGTCCCTGTTGCGCAAGAAAAACATCTATTTCATCTGCATGGGACAGGATCCGTTCTTTTCCGTAAGCGGCTATATTTGTATTTCGTCTTGCCTCTGTGTCTGTTGCGATGTTCCTCCCGCCAGCCTGTTCCAGCACAAAGATTGCAATTGATGTGGGGGAAAAAGTTTTCATCTTGGAGTGGATGGATTCAAAATATACCCCTGGCCGGTCATTAAAGGGGATCATGCTGATTTCTTTTTCTAATTTTGCAAGTTCCTGTTTGAAGATCGAAGTCATCTGTTTTGCATTTTTTTCTCTCCCGCTAAGTTTGCCAAGTTCCATCCAGTAGTCAAACATTTCATCAACGCTACGCGGTTGCAGAGAGATAACTTTAATACCAGCTCCTTTTAACTGTTTTAGCAGTTCTGGTGCAGCGTGAGCAATCATGGGTCTGATCAGCACCAGATCAGGAGCTGCTGCGATAAATTTTTCAGCATTATCACGATGACTGAATCTTTTTTTGGATAAGACTTCCGGAGGGTAGGTGTCGCTTGCTGCAATGCCGATCAGTTCCCGGGTGATCCCCAAGGCTGTAAGGTTTTCTGTATGCGCCGGGTAGAGAGATATGATTCGTTTATAGGCTGGCTGTTTTTCAGTGGCAGATAAGTGGGAATAGAACAGTCCTGTATGGATCACCACCGTAAGAATGAGCAGACGTAAAAGCATAATTAATTATTTCTCTATTGATATCTGAATTGAATTTGAGGGGAGCCTGTTTTTGGGTTTTGTGCAACTGATGCATCTACTGAAAAGACAGTCTGCAGAAGATCTGTTGTGAAAATTCTATCCACCGCATCATTGGCAAAAATGTTGCCATTTTTCAGCACCAGGCAGTCATCACAAAAAGCCGCGGCAAGGTTTAAATCATGAATGGCTGCAATAACTGTCAGCCCATTTTCCTCAACCCGTTTCCGCATTACCTGCATGATTGCTATGGTGTGTTGAATGTCGAGATTGGACGTGGCTTCATCAAGAATGAGTACTTCGGTTTCCTGGGCCAGTGCCCGAGCCATAACAACACGTTGTAATTCCCCGCCTGATAGTGCAATAACCGGACGATCCTGTAACTGAAGAATATCCATGGTTTCCATGGCCTGTTCAACGGTTTTAATATCATGATTTGATGGAGATGAAAAACGTGGAATATGGGGATGTCGTCCCATAAGTACAACATCCTTTACACGATACTCAAAATCCATGGAGAAGTGTTGAGGCACAAGGGCTAGTTTGGTGGCTAGTTGTCGTCTTGAATAACTACTTAAGGATCTGTTTTGGTATTTGATCGTTCCGGCAAAAGGTTTAAGGGTTCCTGTCAGCAGCTCCAGAAGAGTAGACTTGCCGCTACCGTTACCGCCGATTACGCCATAAAACTTTCCGCGGTTTAGTTGCAGATTAATATCCTTGAGTACAGTGCTCTGCCGGTATGCAAAAGAGAGATCAGTGAGCTGGAAAAGAAGTGTGTCACTCATGAATTTAATGCCAGCTGTTTTTTGCGGAAAATATAACAGAAAAATGGTCCGCCAATAAGTGAGGTAAGAACTCCAATGGGAATTTCCGATGGCAGCCAGGCACGGGTAATGGTATCAGCCCCAAGAAGTAGGGTGGCACCGCCTAAAAAGCAGGCAGGAAGTAATATTCGATTGTCTGGCCCCAGTATCATCCGTAGAAGATGCGGAATAATAAGACCAATAAATCCTATAATTCCTGAAACTGAAACACAGATAGCTGTGATAAGTGATGCACAAACCAGCAGCATCTTTTTGACGCGGCGGCTATCCACTCCCAGGGTGCTTGCTGTACGCTCACCGAGTGCCATAATATTCAAATCGCGTGCAAAATAAAGGGTAAATAACAAGCTTGGAAACACTATAACAGAGGTGGTTAACACATCCCCCCAGGTTCTTCCGACAAAACTTCCCATAAGCCAGAAGATGATGATTGATACCTGCTCATCTGCCAGGTACTTAATGAATCCGATACCCGCAGAAAGGATGGCGGCAATAATAACCCCTGAAAGAATAAGAGTATTTGAGGAGAGTCGGTTATCAGTTGATGCGAGTGAGAAGACACCAATAAGTGTGGCCATGGCGCCAAAGAATGCAAAAATGGGAATGGAGAACCAGGCAGGAATCACAATTCCAAAAATTGTTAAAATAATTGCAAGCGATGCTCCAAAGGCGGCCCCGGAGGAGATGCCCAAAGTGTAAGGGTCGGCCAGTGGGTTTAAGAGAATGGCTTGAAATACCGCTCCTGCGACTGCAAGTCCGCCACCCACAAGGGCTGATGTAAGAATTCGGGGCAGACGAACTTCCATGACAACAAAGGGAAAGGTGGGGTTGATTCCGTATGTTTCATGGCCTGAAAGCTGTGACCAGAGAATATCGATGACTTCAAGAGGGGTGATTTTCAAGAATCCCATTCCGGTTGCTGCAATAATTGCTGCACAGAGAATGATGAATAAAACGCCAATAAAGAAAAGAGGTTTTGAACCGGTCATAGTATGCTTAGGATAAGTGGAACATCAGGTAATAGTGTATGAAGATAACTGAAAAGTAATAGCTGAGATAATGATTTTTGTCAATTATCATAATCTGCCATACGTATTGCACTGGAAATGGAAGCCATGACCTGTTAAAATGATAGACTGACTTAAACAGTATCTCATTCTGTAATAAAAATAATAATTAAATGGAGACGTTATGAAACGGATTGTTTTGTTGTTTCTTGTTGGTCTAATGTCAATTACACTGCCTGGATGTGGATATAACAGTCTGCAGGTACAGGAAGAAGGAGTTTTTAAGGCATGGGCCGATGTTGAGTCTACTCTCCAACGGCGTGCTGATCTGATTCCAAATCTTGTGGAAACAGTAAAAGGATATGCCAAACATGAGCAGGAGACACTACAGGCGGTTGTTGATGCCAGGGCAAAGGCCGGTTCAATGCAGATTTCAACAAAGGATCTGAACAATCCTGCCGCCATGCAACAGTTTATGGCAGCACAGGGTGGACTTAGCTCTGCTCTTTCCAAGTTGATGGTGGTGGTTGAACGTTACCCGGATCTGAAAGCAAGTCAAAATTTCCTTGATCTTCAAAATCAGCTTGAAGGTACAGAGAATCGGATCAATGTGGCTCGTCAGCGGTATAACACCGCAGTTTCAAGTTTTAATGGTTCTATTCGAAAATTTCCCGCAAGTCTCACTAATAAATTCCTGCTTCAGTTGGATCGTAAAGAGTATTTTAAGGCAGAAGAAGGTGCTAAAGTTGCTCCTAAGGTAACTTTCTAGATCATGCAAACAATTCTGCAAACTTCCAGGCTGAAAATTATTCCTGTTTTATTTGCTTTTGTGCTGTTGTTCTGTCTGGTCTCTCCCCTTGCTGCTCTTGAGGTTCCACCGCTTACAGGACGAGTTAATGATAAGGCCGCAATGCTTTCCTCACAGACAAGAGCAGAGCTTGAAGGTATGCTTAAACAGTTTGAAGCAACGGATTCCACACAAATTGTACTGCTCACCATACCGACTCTTGATGGAGAGGTTTTAGAAGAATTTTCCATGAAGGTGGTTGAGGTATGGAAAATTGGCCAGAAAGGATTGGATAATGGCGCCTTATTGCTTATTGCACGTGATGAGCGAAAGCTTCGCATTGAAGTCGGATATGGACTTGAAGGAAGCCTGACAGATCTTGTTGCCGGACGTATTATAAGTGGAGAAATTGTCCCTCTTTTTAGAAGCGGACAAATAGACGCGGGAATTCGTGCTGGTATTGTTGCCATGGTTAATGCTGTGAGGGGTGAATATACACCGAGCGCAGCAGCTCCAAAACAAAATAAGGCTAGTGATCCTTTCGGTTTGATTTTCCTCTTGATTTTTGCCTTCTCTTTTATTGGACGTGCTTTTCATAAGAAACAAAAGATGGCTGCTGTTGCCGGGGGGATTGCTTCTCCCGTGCTTGGTGTGCTGTTTTTGCCTCAAATGGGATTGTGGTTGCTGTCCCTCATTCCGGTGGGTATTTTGGGTGGTTTATTTGCAAGCTCCATGTCTTCTGGTACTGGTGGGGGCGGG
>DQVD01000160.1 GCA_015661935.1 Desulfocapsa sulfexigens
CCCCTGTTTTTAGTGCCCGTTTGCAGAGGCGTTGCCATAAGCAGATACTGTTTGCTGAGGAAAAAACCATTCCAGCTCACCCCGGTATAAGAGGTCTTAGTTTTTCCATGAGTTGCTGCGTCTTGAAGTAAAGATACAAGATTAAGATCCGCAGGGCAGGATCCATGGGACTGGAGAGGGCTGGATACTGTGTCCTGCCACTGGAGGCAGAGAATACCGCTTTCTTGAAACCAACTGGTCATCTTCTTTGAAAAGCCAGGGGGATCTGTGGAAAGGGAGGCGGCAGCAATATGAAGGAGTTTTTCACTGATCTCTGTTTCCTGCTGAATTCCGTTTCGCTGCCAGAGCATCAGCATCACAAAACCAAAGAGGAACATGCTGGTAAAGAGCAAAATGGAGAGGGTGAGCCCTAATTGAAATTTGAGGGTGTGCATATCAGAAGACAGAAGGAGGCAGTTGTGTCATTTTTTTCATATGTAGTGTATTGAATGAGACATGAAAAGCTGACTTCCTCCCTCTGCTCAGCTTATTGAACTATGACCGTTTATTGAGAGGAAGAATATGTACTCTTGCATTCTTATTAATGCTGATAAGGGCATCTTTTTTAGATGCTGTTTAAATTGATTGAGAGCGGAAATTATACAGTCTTCAATATGCTCTGGAGTAACGTTTTGGCAACGTACCCATCTATTCCTTTTTTCTCAAATACAACAATCCACGAAGGGGAAAGATTCATGTCAATCAGTGCCTCGTTCGTTTGGGACTGCGCAATGTCCGGATTGAGTGTTATTCTTGAAAGTGCTTCCATATCTAGATCTCTGAGAGTGTGTTATTTTCAAAAAAGTACTCTTAATTATACTTTTTATGATTTTCTTATACGAGCTATTTCTTCAGTATTTGTTTGCCCAAAAACGAAGTGGCAGCAAGCGAAGGATAAAATATCATCGGATTCTAAGCGTATAACAGGAAGATTACGCTTGGACAGAACAGATGAGAGGAGATGCCTGTCTTCCTGGTCTGGAATTGTATGGCTTTTCAGCCGTTAGTCTTCCGCCCTTTACCCTTCAGCCTGCAATGATCCTTTCCTGAATAATAATTAAGCCAGGAAGATGTGCGGTTTAATGCCCAGTCTTTAGGGGGGATGGGTTTTATGGCTTGAATAGTGTTGCAGTCCGGTTTGGGACCGCGGTGATAACTGCGAACCCAGAAGCAGAGTTTCTCTTTTGGATAGACTTCGCAATACCCATTGATGGAACCGCCGCATGGCCCGTTAACCATTCGTTTTGGACAGCCGGACTGTGGGCAGAGGTAGGATGACTCTGAGAGTGTGCAGTCACCGCACATTCGACAGTGAAAAAGAAACTTTTTAATCAGATGTTCAAAGTATGTGTAAAGTTTGGTAAGGAATGTGTTGTCGAGTGTTTTTAAACTGACTGTCCTGGCAATTGGAAATAGTAATCCACTCTCATTGAAAATCTGTTCGTGTATGAGGTTGTTTGAGCTGAAGAGAATAGGCATACTGTATTTTTTTGGTTTCTCAGAACAGTCGTTATGCAGATACCAGGTAGATGGATCGGGAAAATGAACTTCTTTTGCAAGACCTGAACCAGCAAAATGCTCTGCCTGATCAAGAAGGAATGAAATGGAGTCAAAATCCAGGTTATTTCCTCCTAAATGGATACCGGCGTATCCCATTTCACGCAAGGCGGCTATCATTTTAGCTGCTCGCAGCAGTCGTGCCTCTTCTCCTTTGTCTTTATTTTCTGCCTCCGCTTCCATTTGTTGCAAAAGTGTATCCGGCAGTATGACACCGGGAACCCTGCCTGTGTTCATGACGCGGGCAACAGCGAGACTTGGCACAAAAACATTGGCCATAACAGGAATAGATATATTTTGATCTCTGGTCAGCAGTATGAGTTCCTCATATTTAATCATGTCAAAACCCAGTTGACTGATAATAAATTGAGCACCACATTGAATTTTTGTGAGGAGTTTGATGTATTGCCAAACCTGTTCTGATTCCAAGATTTTGAAAGGTGAGACCACACAACCTGCAAAGAAATCCATCACCGGAAGACCCATTGCCTGCCCTGGAGCACCTTTTTTTACAGTGAAATTATGTCGTAATCGCTCAATAAGGCTTAATAATTGAGTAGAGTCGAGGTCAAAAACAGGCATTGCCTGACCCCGAAAGCCGTATCGTGGAAAATCACCACCCAGAACAAGAAGGTTCAGAAGATCGTGGCGGTGGCATTCGAACAACTGACTTTCTGCCATATTGCGGTTTTTATCTTTTAGCGAAAAGTGGAGAAGGGGAGAGACCCCCATTGCCTGGATATCAAGGCCTAGTGAAGTGGGAGAAAGCGCTGGGTGTCCGCCGGGGTTGTCGGTGATTGAGAATGCTTTAATCCTGCCATCAGCTTTGGCATTTTCTGCAAGTTGTAGGATTTTTTCCAGTCGTTTGCCACCGGAACCACGACCGGGAACCAGTTCATAGGTAATTGTGAACTCCTGCGAATCCATCAGTGAGTTACGAAATGTATTGGGGCCAGATTGAGACATAAGGGCAGATTCCTTTTTTTACTTGCGATTAGTTTAACTCAATGGCTACATAGTATACATGAATGATGAAAATGAAACCCGAAATATGACGGTTATCCAGACCCTCTTACGCGAGAGTGGGAGGATAACAGGCAGCGCTGATCTAATTATTACCACTCTGGCAGGAGATGGGTCGAGCAGAAAATTCTGGCGCATAATGCAAGGTGATAGCCGGGTTTGTCTGGCCGTAGCACCTCCTACGGCTGATCAAATGAATCTTGCTGAGGCCAAAGCAGCAAGAGCCATTGGTCTGCACCTGTTAAAGCAAGGCGTTCGAGTACCTGAGCAGTATGGATGGAATGAAAAATTTGGAGTACTCCTTTTTGAAGATTTTGGTGATACGAAACTTCACGACTATGTTTTAAAGCGACAATCTTCTGAAAATAATAGTGTTGCTATTCGTTCTATTTATTCTTTGATAGTTCAAAATCTGGCAAAGATGCAGGTAAATGGTGCGAGGGGTTTTGACACTGACTGGTGCTGGGATACACCACGGTATGATAAAAGCATCATGCTTGAACGTGAATCCGGTTATTTTCTTCGCGCGTTCTGGCAGGATTCTTTAGGTAAGAAAGAGCCTTCAGGTTTGCAGGAAGAGTTTGCTTATTTAGCAGAAAGGGCTGCCCTGATTCCTGCAGACTATTTTCTCCATCGGGATTTCCAATCACGCAATATTATGCTCCATCGCGGTAAACCCTGTTTTATTGATTTTCAGGGCGGTCGTCTTGGACCTCTTGCGTATGATCTGGCATCTCTGTTGATCGACCCGTATGTTGCGCTTCAATATGATTTTCAGGAAGAGTTAATTGAAGAGTATCTGGATACTTTGGAAGCGTTAATTGTTGTTGATCGGAAAAAGTTTGTTGAAGAGTACCTTCTTTTGGCTTTACAGAGAAATCTGCAGATTGTCGGGGCGTTTGCTTTTCTCAGTAAGCAACGTAAGAAAGTTTTTTTTGAACAATTTTTAAAGCCTGCAATTGATTCTTTGAATACTCTTTTGGATTGTGAGCTGTTTTCTGCACTGAAAATTTTAAGACAGACAGCTTCTTCAGCCGTGACGTATTGTTAGATATAAAAGAATTGTGTTTGATTTTTAGTGTGCAGTTTGTCTCTAATAACGGGCTATTTAAGCATGAGGTGGTATGGAAAAAGGTAGACACAAAATTAAGAGCGGTCAGTCTACTTTTTATAGGATTTCATGTCAAAAACAGTACGAGTAGAAGTTATGCCGATGTCTTTAAGGATAG
>DQVD01000433.1 GCA_015661935.1 Desulfocapsa sulfexigens
CTGTTCCGATCAACAATCTTATCCTTACTTATATCCTGAAACCAGGTGCTCTTGCCTGGGCTGGAAAACCTGATCTTGACCTCACATTTCTTGGCCTGCTCACGTACATTGCAGTAATTGCAGCTGTGGTACAGATACTTGAAATGGTGCTCGATCGTTTTGTCCCTGTTCTCTACAATACTCTGGGGATTTTCCTACCGCTTCTCACTGTAAACTGTGCAATTTTTGGCGGCAGTCTCTTTATGGTGGAGCGAAATTATACTTTTGGGGAAAGCGTTGCCTACGGCTTTGGTGCAGGAGGCGGTTTTTTTCTGGCAGTGGTTTGCCTTGCAGGGATAAGAGAACGCCTGGAATATGCCAATCCCCCGGCAGGTCTGCGTGGATTGGGTCTCACGTTTATCACCACCGGACTTATCGCCATTGCTTTTATGGGACTGGCCGGTATGGAATTATCATTTTGACGGATAAATGGAGCACTTCAAAAGGTAATGCAAATGAATGAAATATATTATGGAGTGATTTGCTTCTTAGCTATCCAGTTTATCCTGGTAACCCTTATCGTTATTACCAAAAAGACACTGATTCCCAGCGGTGAAATAACGATTGGAGTCAATGATATAAAACAGTTTACCGCAACGCCAGGCGGTAAACTTATAACCACACTTGCCGACCATGGAGTGATACTTTCCTCAGCCTGTGGCGGCGGTGGAAGTTGTGGGCAATGCAAATGTATTGTAAAAGAAGGCGGCGGCAGCATCCTTCCCACAGAAAGATCACACATTAATAATCGGGATGCAAAAAAAGGCGTGCGGCTATCGTGCCAGGTACAGGTTAAACAAGATCTCGAAATTGAAGTTCCGCAAGAAATGCTTGAAGCAAAGAAATGGCATTGTACAGTCTCTTCTAATAAAAATGTTGCGACATTTCTAAAAGAACTCGTCATTGATTTACCCGTTGGCGAAGTCGTTAATTTCAAATCCGGCGGTTATATTCAGGTTGAAATACCACCACATTCTATTGATTATTCAGATTTTGACATAGATAAACGATTTCTTGCAGACTGGAAAAAGTTCAAGATGTTTCAATACAAATCTCAAGTTAAAATTCCTGTTACCAGAGCCTACTCCATGGTCAACTATCCTGGCGAAAAGGGAATAATCAAATTAAATGTTCGTCTTGCCAGCCCGCCACCTAACTGCACAACGTGTATACCACCCGGTCAGGCATCATCTTATATCTTTAATCTTCAACAAGGAGATGACGTCACAATATCAGGGCCTTTTGGCGAATTCTTCATGGACGACAGTGATTCAGAAGTGATGCTTATTGGTGGTGGTGCCGGTATGGCTCCCCTGCGCAGTCATATTTTTGATCTTTTCAAGGGAAAGAAAACCAAACGAAAAGTATCCTACTGGTATGGTAGCAGAAGCTTGCAAGAGATGTTCTATGATGATGAATTTGAAGAACTTGCAAAAGATCATGAAAATTTCACTTTTCATCTTGCCCTCTCCCAACCTGACGCGGAAGATAACTGGACAGGATATACCGGATATATTCATTTAGTGGTTCTTGAGCATTACTTAAAGGATCATCCAGCTCCTGAAGATATTAATTACTATCTTTGCGGGCCGCCAATGATGACTTCTGCTATATTCGATATGCTTGATAATTTAGGTGTTGAAAAAGAAAATATCCACGCTGATAATTTTGGTTAATATCATTGGAGGCAACTATGGCTGATTTAATCCTGATACTTAAACTCACCTTTTCTCTCATACTCTTCACCGCTGTGCTCATCAGCTACTGCAAAAGAAGGCAAAGCAAAACACCGCACGGACTGACCGGTATGTGCCACCAAAGTGGCGGTACTATGTGCAGCAGCTGCAGTTCGAAAATAAAAAATGGCACACAGGATAAAGAGGAAAAGAACAGTTCCATCGATAGTCACGAGCGTGTAAATCAATAAGGCTGATAAATGCAATCCTATTTAATACAGTTCCTTATTGATGCCAGAAACCGTTTTATCCCCTTCCTCGACTGGATACATGAGTTAAAAAAACCTGAAGTTCTAAAGGCCGATATCATTGCAGGTATAACAGTTGCACTTGTGCTGATCCCTCAATCCATGGCATATGCCCAACTTGCGGGATTACCGCCACAAATGGGTTTATACTCGGCCTTTCTTGTGCCAATTATAGCTGCATTATTTGGATCTTCCAGGCAGTTACAAAACGGTCCGGTAGCCATTATTTCTTTAATGACAGCAGCTGCACTCATTCCCCTGAACTTAAGTGTTGAACAGTATATTGTCTATGCTGCGATGCTGGCTGTTCTGGCAGGCGTTATCCAAGTTATGCTCGGCTTACTGCGTCTTGGTGTTTTAGTGGATTTTCTGTCGCACCCGGTGGTAATAGGTTTTACCAATGCAGCCGCGATTGTGATTAGCAGTCTGCAGATTGGAAAACTTCTGGGGATAGATGCAGAATCAGGCAGTCATCTCTATGAAACGCTGTGGAATTTGCTTATTGCCATTCCTGATAAAACACATTTTCCAACCTTGGCGATGGGTGGTTTTTCTTTAATCCTCCTTGTACTTTTTAAAAAGTACACCCCAAAACTACCAGGAATTCTCTTTACCGTAGTCATTGCGATTTTGACATCCTGGTTAATTGGTTTTGATACAATGGGAGGAAAAATTGTTGCTGAAATTGAAAAAGGTCTGCCTTCTTTTACAATACCTGTAATTCAAACTGAACATTTATCAAATCTTCTCATGCCAGCTTTTATGATAGCTTTGCTGAGTTTTGTTGAGGCCTTTTCCATTGCCAAGGCAATTGCATCAAAAACACGGCAACACCTGTCAGCAGATCAGGAAATGGTTGGTAAGGGGCTTGCTAATCTGGTGGCTGGTTTTTCTCATGGCTATGCTGTGTCAGGATCATTTTCACGTACAGCAGTAGCTTTTGATGCTGGTGCAAAAACAGGTTTTGCGGCCATTGTTTCAGGCTTAATTGTGGGGATTACACTGCTTTTCCTAACCCCGCTTCTCTACTATTTACCGGTGGCAACACTGGCTGCTGTTATTATTGTAGCTGTAGTTGGCCTCATCCACCTTCAACCTTTTAAACATGCCTGGGTTGTCAATCCACATGACGGACTTGTGGCATTAGTAGTATTCCTTTCGACCCTGTATTTTGCACCACATCTGGAGTGGGGTATCTTTATTGGTGTGGGACTATCAGTTGGTTTTTATATTTTCCGCACCTTAAAGCCACATTTTGCAGAACTTGCATTAAATAAAGATGGCACTTACCGGGATGCCAAAATATTTGGCTTGGAAACCAGCCCTAATGTTGCCTTTTTCCGTTACGATGGTGATCTTTATTTTGCTAATGCGGGTTATCTTGAAAGAAGAATCTTAAACGCTGTTGCAGATAAACCAGAGTTAAAAGTTCTCGTTCTGGACCTTGAAGCAATTGAACAGATTGATGCAACAGGTGAGGAAATGCTAAGCCATATGTCTGAAAGGCTGGAAGAGGCTGGTATTGAATTTTGTATAACACGCCCTAAATTCAAAGTGGAAGATGCGCTTAAAAGATCAGGTCTGTACGATGTGATTGGTGAGGAACATTTCTTTGGAAAACGAATCCGCGCCATAAATGCAATAAAGAAGAAATACGGTGATCAGGTTGATGTTAATCACTTGATCTTTCATAAACCTGTTGAAGAAGAAATAGATAGCGAACAAAAAACTGGGTTGTAGATTATTCATACTCGATCTACCAATATCACCGAGATTGTGTAATCAGACCGTGATACTCACGGTAGGCACATTAAGTTCAGGAGTTAGTAAGAAAGTAGTACCTTCAATGTGGTAAACGTCCCGTATCACCAGCCCACCCCGGATCCATCGTGAATTCTGAGCGGACTGGAAGCATTGGAATAATCTCAGAGATTGCGCGTGTGAGCGAGTCTGAGAGTATACGATTATTATGCAATTATCTCATCTATCGGTAGTATTTGCTTGGTGTAACGGATGCTGAGAATGGAAATGTTAAACTTTGAGTTCTTGGGACAGTATACTTAACTGTTGTGTTTCTTCTTTTTGGGTCCTGGTTTTTGACGGTCTTAGAACTCTTCCAACAGCGTGTTCTATTTTATCAATAAAGCTATTACTGCCTAAAGGCCGTCCAGTTTTCTCATGGCCTTTCATCATCTTCAGTTCTTTTTCAGAGGACAATCGCAAATAATCCTCTCAGTTGGGAATCAGATCAGGAAAAGGGAACACTGTTGCCAACATAACATCTATATTCTCGATATGTCCGCGAGCACTGCTCCAACGATATTCTGCAGGGCTGGGTAGTCTTGCCATGCGGTAATGCTAACAAATAGCTCTAAGGCTGTAAAGATATATATACTGTCCCCAGAACTCAGTGCAGGTGGCTGTTATCGTAATGTTTTCTTTCCCGGAGCATAATATTGATTTTTCATGGGTGTTTTCTGTAAAGTATTGTAAATGTATGGGGGCGCTAGTGGGGATGACATTTATTTTAAGCATCAGTGTAGCTGCAATCTTCACCTGTTTGCAGGGTATGTGATAAGAGTTTTGCACTTTTTAAGGTGTGTTGAGGATACTTTTTCCTCTCTGGCCCTTCCTTCAAAAAGCGATTACTTATCACCTAACTTATTTAACTTTACTCTGACCCCGGTTTCCTTCCTTCTCCAAACCCCACAGGATAAGCGTTATGCCACTCAAAAAGCCC
>DQVD01000043.1 GCA_015661935.1 Desulfocapsa sulfexigens
CTTGAAAAAAGCAGTTCTGTTTTTATAGATATCTTTTCTGCCTGTCTGCTCTGCGGTGCATGCAGTGCCGTTTGTTCCAGGCGGATTGATATCAACAAGGAATTGATTACTGCCAGAAAGAGTTTCTCTTCACTTGCCGGTCCCCATGGTTACGAAAAATATCTGGCCCGTAAACTTCTTAATTATCCTGGGAGTTTAACGGGCTTTCGTGTTTTAGCGAAGACCTACGGAAAAGTAGTGGGCCATAAACTTCCTCGTGATTCCGGTCTCAGACTGAGGTTGGCCCTGTTTGAAGATGATGCCCTCTCGGTGTTTGATGATGGTGAGTGCGAGGAGGCAGTAAATAGCGGAACTGCTCTAACCTGGTTCCCCGGCTGTTCTGCACGATATCTGTTCCCGGATATTCTTCATTCCTGTAAGGCACTTTTTTCAGGGTCTTCTTTTTCATTACAGTATCCTGACGGTCTTGCCTGTTGTGGTCTTGCAGATTGTGCAGCTGGAGACATGGCTAGTGCCCAAAAGAAAGCACGCACAAATATTGAAGTTATGGAAGCAACAGAGGGGCCGATTTTGGTGACTTGTGCTTCCTGCTATGCTCATTTAAAGAAATATCCGGAACTTTTTGGAAACGATACACATTGGCAGATCCGTGCTGGAGTGATGGCTTCACGTGTGGTGGAACTGAGTCAGTTTCTTGAAAATCAAAATATCAGCCACAGCGCACCAAATACTGAAGATGAGCAGAAACTGCGAGTGTTTTATCATGATCCCTGCCATCTTCGTCATGAAACAGTATCCGTAGATAAGGCAAGGGAGCAACTACAAAAAACAGGGATGGTCGAAGTGCTTGAACTTCCGGATGGGCCACGCTGTTGTGGCCAGGGCGGACTTTTTCATGTGGCACATCCCAGGATATCGGCAGCTATCCGTGATCAGCTGGTACAGGATGTGTTGGCTCTTAGGCCGGATGTCGTTATATCCACCTGTTCCGGGTGTCTTATGCAATGGCAGCAGGGACTAACGGCAGCGGGGAGTGAGGTGAAGGTGTTGCACCTCGCGCAGCTTTTGAAAAAGAGGATCATGTCCATGTATCGGAAAAGCAACGTTTCTGTGTGAATAATTCTTGGAAGTGGATACCGGATGACAACCAACTGTAGTTATTTCAGCCGCAGGCTGCTAACTATTCTGGCTTCTGTCCTCTGGTTTCTGTCTTCTGAATGTGCCCGCAGGGCGATAAGTGCAATAAATGCATATTATTAAAAAACCTAACTCTAAAGTGGTATTTCAGAATGAATGTAAAACATGCCTTTCCCGCCGAACAGAAAGAGGGAGTGTACCAGGCAATTATGCAGCGTCGTGATATTCGGGCACAGTTTATTGATGAACCAGTTTCTGAAGAAATTATCGATAGACTTCTTCGCGCAGCCCATCACGCTCCGTCCGTTGGTTTTATGCAGCCCTGGAATTTTCTGGTGGTAAAAGACTCAGATACAAAAGAACAGGTTCATGAGGGTTTTTTGCAGGCCCATAATGAATCGGCAGATATGTTTGATGATGAAAAGAAGGAACAGTATAAAGGTTTTAAACTTGAAGGTATCCGTGAATCTCCTGTCAATCTGCTGATCACCTGCGACAGAGCCAGGACAGGTCCCGTTGTTATCGGTCGTACTGTGCAGCCTGAAATGGATTTATATTCAACGGTTTGTGCTGTCCAGAACCTGTGGCTTGCAGCAAGAGCCGAAGGAATTGGGGTGGGCTGGGTCTCCATTATTCATGAAGAAGTATTACGGAAAATTTTTAAACTTCCAGATTCTGTGGTGGTGATTGCCTATCTTTGCATTGGGTATGTGAGTTATTTTCCTGAAATGCCGGAACTGGAAAAAGCTGGATGGCTTCCTCGTCTCAATCTGGATGAATTGGTTTTTTATGAAGAGTGGGGGAAAACAAAGATATAACATCTGTTAAACCTTGCAGAGTATGCGTAGTGCGTGTAAAAAACAGGAATTCATAATAAAAATAACAGATCTGGAAATGTATTTTAAACTGAAGTTAAAGAAAGCCTGGAAGAAATCATGGCATACACACCAGTCGTAGGAACATCTATACGGCGGCAACTCGAAGAGAGAGAGGAGGAAATTCTTTCCCCCTATGCATGCCTCAATAAAAACACTGCAGGCCGGATGCGCCTTGAGCTAGACGATGAGTGCGATATCCGTATGCCCTTTGAGCGGGATAGAGATCGTATTACCCATTCTAAAACATTTCGTCGTTTAAAACACAAAACCCAGGTTTTTCTGGCGCCTGCGGGAGATCATTACCGGACCCGTCTTACGCATGTTCTTGAGGTCTCGCAGATTGCACGAACCATAGCGTCAGCACTGTGCCTGAACGGACCTTTGACTGAGGCCATTGCTCTTGGACATGATCTTGGTCATACTCCCTTTGGTCATGCGGGAGAAGCCACTTTAAATGAACTGCATCCCAGCGGATTTCGTCATTATGCGCATAGTCTTCGGGTTGTTGATTTTTTGGAACATAAAGGAAAGGGTCTTAATCTCACCTCTGAGGTGCGAAATGGGATTGTGAAGCATTCCAAAGGACGAAATGATATTTTTCCTGAAAATGATTCAGAGCTTCCGGCAACCCTGGAGGGCCAGGTTGTACGGGTGGCAGATATTATAGCCTATGTTAATCATGATATGGATGATGCAGTCCGTGCAGGAATCCTGAAGGAAAATGACTTACCGGCAGATATCCGGGTGGTGGTTGGTGAGCGGCACTCTAAGCGAACCGGTGCCATGGTACGGGATCTGATTGTTGAAACCCTGCAGGCAGGAGATGGCAGACTTCATATCAGCAGGAAAATGCTGGGGGCTATCACGGATCTTCGGATGTTTTTGTACGAAAATGTGTATCGATATTATCGGGTACATAATGAGTTTGAGAAAGCACAGCGTGTTATTCGTGATCTTTACAGTTACTTTATGGAAAATGGTCTTGGGCGCTTTGAGGGAAACCAATGGAAACCTGAAGGGCCTGAAGCGTGGGGTGACGACAAACAGGCCCACCGATATGTTTGTGACTTTATCGCAGGGATGACAGATCGCTATGCCATGCGTATCTATGAACAGATTTTTCTGCCAAAAGCATGGAATGTACAGGTATAAAGTTGTACCGTAAACAATAAATAATAAACAAAAAATATATAAATTAGCGTAAAAGTTTAATGGAAAATCAAGATAAAGGGAAAACTCTGGCAAAGAGCTATGAGTTTGACAATGTAGAAGAAAAATGGCTTGACCGCTGGAATGCTGCGGGCTCTTTTGCTGCAAAGATGGAAGAGGGAAAACCTTCCTTTTCCGTGGTTATCCCACCTCCTAATGTTACCGGTGTTCTCCACGTTGGTCACGCTCTAAACAATACCATGCAGGATGTGCTGGTGCGCTATCATCGCATGTGCGGGGACAATACTCTTTGGGTGCCGGGCACTGATCATGCGGGCATTGCCACCCAGAATGTTGTTGAACGTCAACTGGCCACCGAAGGAAAAGGGCGGCACGATCTTGGGCGTGAAGCCTTTATTGAAAGAGTCTGGGAGTGGCGCAGGGAAAAGGGCGGAACCATTATTAACCAGCTTAAGCGCATGGGGGCATCCTGTGACTGGGAGCGGGAACGTTTTACCATGGATGAGGGTTTGTCCATTGCAGTGCGCGAAGCCTTTGTTAAGCTTTACCGTGATGGTTTGATTTATAAGGGCGATTACATTGTAAACTGGTGCCCGCGTTGCCATACAGCACTGGCAGATGATGAGGTGGAGCACGAGGACAAAAAGGGTAAGCTCTATCACATCCGCTATCCTTTTGCCGATGGTTCCGGTCATGTAGTGGTAGCTACCACCAGACCTGAAACCATGCTTGGTGATACCGGGGTGGCAGTGCATCCCGATGATGAACGCTATTCTCATCTTGCTGATGTGGGGATAAAGCTTCCCCTCACTGATCGAACAATCCCGGTTGTTTTTGACCGTCATGTCAAAAAAGATTTTGGAACAGGTGCCTTAAAAGTAACTCCTGCACATGATCGTGATGATTATGAGATTGGTCTTCGTCATTCCCTGCCGATTATGAAAGTGATGGATGATTATGGCGTGATGAATGAGAAGGCGGGTGCTTATCAGGGGCTTGATCGTTTCGAGTGTCGTGACAAAATTGTGGAAGATCTGAAAGCTCAAGGATTTCTGGAAGAAATTGAAGACTATGATCATGCCGTAGGGCAGTGTTATCGTTGTGCAACGGTTGTGGAACCCACCACATCTCTGCAATGGTTTGTGTCAGTACGGCCTCTTGCTGATAAGGCCGTTGCCGCAGTGCGTGACGGACGAATCAATATCTACCCTAAAACCTGGTATAATACGTATTACTCCTGGATGGATAATATCCGTGACTGGTGTATTTCCCGGCAGATCTGGTGGGGACATCGCATTCCTGCCTGGACCTGTAAAGATTGCGGCGAACTGATGGTGGAATCTGTTGATCCTGACAAATGTTCCAAGTGCGGATCAACAAATATCGGGCAGGAAACAGATGTTCTTGATACCTGGTTCTCTTCAGCGCTCTGGCCTTTTTCAACCATGGGTTGGCCGGAAAACACAAAAGAACTGCAAACTTTTTATCCCACCTCGGTTCTTATTACTTCTTTTGATATCCTCTATTTCTGGGTCGCTCGAATGATGATGTTCGGCCTCCATTTTATGGAGGATGAAGTGCCGTTTAAGGATGTGTATCTTCATGCTCTGGTGCGTGATAAGCATGGTAAAAAGATGTCAAAATCAACCGGTAATGTTATCGATCCACTAGTTGTCATGGAGCAGTACGGTACGGATGCCATGCGCTTTACTCTTACGGCCTTTGCAGCTCAGGGCCGCGAAATCAAGCTTGATGAAGAACGAATTGAAGGCTACCGTTTTTTTATTAATAAACTCTGGAATGCTGCTCGTTTTACCTTGATGCATGTTGAGGAATGCGACCCATCTATCACAGATGTGGTGAATACGCCTGAAGATTTACCACTTATCCATCGGTGGATTCTTAGCAGAACAGCCAAGGCCACAGCAGATGTACGTCACGCACTCGATGAGTATCGTTTTAATGATGCTGCCTCCGTGATCTATCAATTTGCCTGGCAC
>DQVD01000111.1 GCA_015661935.1 Desulfocapsa sulfexigens
AGGTACTCGAAAAGGAAATAGCTATTTTTTTCGCTATATCAGCACGTTAAACAAGTTCGAAAGTAGAGGTTTATTTTAGTGGAAAGTAATAAATCTATCCAGTATAAAAACTCAAAATATAAAGGAAAATAGGTGTAAAACTTAAATTAGCATAAAATTCTCCTTGCTATTGTTATACGATTTGAGGTCCTCTTAATAAGAGGCATTGTTCATTTCACATTTTATTATCTGATTACGCATGAAACTCAGCCAGTGTTCTGTCATTCCCGATTGTATTTATTGGGAATCCAGAGGTTTAGAACCAAACTGGATCCCTGCCTACGCGGGGATGACATCCAGTATATATTTTGAATTTCATGCTATATCAGAACGTTACGCCAATTATGCACAGAATTGGCTGAGTTTCATACGTAATTAGATCTTATTAAGGAAATATAATGAAATACCTGCTGATTATCTTAGCCATTGTTGTTTGCAGCTCAATGGTTAGTCTGTATTATCTGTTGCCCTCAGATCCAATACCAGCCCGGGATATTGCACTTCATGTTAACGGTCATCCCATCTCTTATGAAAATATAGAAGATCAGCATCGTAAGACGGGATATCATTCTACTGATAGAGAAGGAGATATTGATTCCCTTGTGACGAAGCAAGTTTTAATCAATGAGGCCCAACGTCTTGGTCTTGATAAGAACAACGATTTTCGTATAGCGTTAAAGAATTATTATGAGCAATCGCTAATCAGAGTCTTGACCGATCATAAACTCGCCTCAATAGAAGTCAAAATCACCGAACAGGACATAGATCGATATCTTGCAAGCTCCGGGAAAATTCTCACCTTTACAACAGTCCCACTGGAAGAAGGAGAACCCGTTGAAGGGCAGAGTCAGCAAAACAGTGTGCTATTTGACGACCTGTCTGAATCGTTTCGTTTGCTTCTTACAACTCTACAGCCCGGAGAACAGGTCGGGCAGTTTGAAACAGGAACAGAGGTAAGTATTATCCGTCTTGATAAGGTGGGACCTGCAAATGATTCTGAACCGGTGGATTATGATCGTGACAGGATACGGCAGCAGCTGGAAAATTATCAGAAAAGTCTGGAGGTAGGTCGCTGGATAAATGGCTTACGAAGCAAGGCATCTATAATTGAACCTGATGAGGCAAGGAACAAATGACTGGAACTAGATATAAGCGAAGAAATTATTTTATCAAGAAGAATTTTCAGGGAAAGTTGATTCTTGGTTATTTTCTTTTTGTGGTGATGGGTTGTCTTATTTTCACAGTTATTCTGGCAGTATTATCTGCCGATAGCCTGACTGTGATATATCAGGACAATGATCTCCAGATTGGTCAGACTCCGTTTATGCTTGTTAAACAGTTAATTACTGCAAACTGGATTTTTATAGTTGCAGGAAGTGTTTTTATTGTTTTTGCCGCAATGATGATCACTCATAGATTGGCAGGCCCACTGTTTCATCTGGAACGTGCCGTAGATAATATGAGCCGTGGACAACTCAATGATATCATTTTTCTACGGGAAAAGGATGAGGGGAAAGAACTGGCAGCGAAACTGAATCATTTTAATAAGGAGTTATCTCAAGATTTAAAACATATCGAAAGGCAATCCCATAATATTGAAGATCTTCTTGTACAGTTTTCTTCTCTTAATCCGAAAAATGCAACGTTCGAGGATTGCGATTCTCTTTTTGATTCCATAGCCAGACAGAATATGGCTGTTCAGGAAATCATCGAAAAATACCAGTTGCTTGATGAGTAGAATTCTTCTTTCAGCTGTGGTGGTTTTTTTCTGCTTCACTCTTGCAGGCGGTAACGGTTATGCTCGGGAACAGAAAAGCAGATATGTGACTCTTTGGTATGCTGACAGGGAGGTGTTGGATGAATTTAATGATAATCTGCGATTAAATAGAAAGCTGCGCAACTCCATGCGCAAAAAAAATGTGGTTACTATAGCAGATGAGGTGCTGGCTAAAGCTGATATTATTATAGAAAAGGTTCAGATTGTCTTGGATATGTTCCCGAATAAGTATCATGTCCGCCTTGTTTTACTGTCCAATCCCGATGATGTGGCCGCTGTATACAAAAAACGATATGATAAACGTGTGGATTATATTGCCTATTATTCGCTTTCTGAAAAGACAATTTACATTTCAGCGGATGATGCCAGTCTTCGCGTTCTTGCCCATGAAGTTGGGCATTCTGTTGTTGACCACTTTTTTAAGGTTCGCCCGCCCTATAATATCCATGAATTGATGGCTCAGTTTGCTGAAAAGCATGTCACTGACTGATTTCATAAGCCGGAATCATCTCGTTAAAAAATGACCTATTGATTCTTTTATCCTTCCTGCAGCATTCCCATCACCATAAGGATTTTGTTTGGCAATATCACCTGGTGCTTTGTCCGGTGCGGCGAGTAGTCGTTCTGTCTCTGAAATGATCTTCTCACTATTCGTGCCAACTAGTGTTACTGTTCCCGCAGCTATTGCTTCGGGGCGTTCCGTCGTGTCTCTCATAACAAGCACGACTTTTCCAAGGGAAGGGGCTTCCTCCTGTACTCCACCAGAGTCAGTCAAAATAAATTTGCAACGATCCATGGCATAAACGAATGGTGCATAATCAAGCGGCTTGATCAGGTGAATATTATCATATTCTCCAAGAAGCGAATGGACAGGTTCCTGAACCATGGGGTTAAGGTGAACGGGATAAATAAAGTGGACTTCAGGATGACGTATGGCTAATGTGGAGATGGCAGTACAAATATTGAGAAAGCCGGTACCAAGGTTTTCTCTACGATGCCCTGTGATAAGAACATAGGGCATCCGCTCTTGAATAATCCTTTTTGCAGAACCAAAAACTTCTCCCCATTCCTGCTGTCTGGAAACCTTTTCCCGAACCCATAATAAAGCATCAATAACACTGTTGCCCGTAACACTGATTGTTGCCGGCGCAATATTTTCCCGCAATAGGTTCTGGCGGGCTTCTTCAGTGGGTGCCAGGTGCAATTGAGCAAGACGAGTGGTCATTACTCTGTTGGCTTCTTCCGGGAAAGGTGCCATTAAATTACCCGTTCGTAACCCGGCCTCAACATGCCCAACGGGAATTTGGGAATAGAACCCGGCGAGTGTCCCGGCAAAACATGTTGTTGTATCACCATGAACCAGAATCATATCTGGATTCTCACTGCTAAGCACGTCCCGAACCCCTAAAAGTACCTTGCTTGTAATATCAAAAAGATCTTGCTTATCCCTCATTATATCCAGATCATAATCAGGCTTAAGATCAAAGAGATTCAGAACCTGATCCAGCATTTGACGATGTTGGGCAGTGATACATATTTTGGATGTGAAAAAAGGATCCTTTTCCAGTGCTTTAACAATTGGCGCCATCTTAATGGCTTCCGGGCGAGTGCCGAACAGTGATAGGATGTTCATTGTGATATGGTAGCAATAACGATCATTTTAACAGATTAAACAAGGTTTGCTTAGATGATTTCTTGTCGAAAGTAAGTACAGTTTTGCATCCTTGGGCTTTGCAGAATGAGCAATTAAAAGATCTGAAAGATC
>DQVD01000032.1 GCA_015661935.1 Desulfocapsa sulfexigens
AAAAACCGTGAGACCAATGGCAATGGACCAGGGTGAAAAAAAGAGAAAAACACCAAGGGCCGTAGCAACCCCCTTCCCGCCCTTAAAGCCAATATAAATTGAGAACATATGACCAAGCACAGCAGCAAGGCCGCACAGCCCGACAAAAAGCTCCAAGTTATCTCCAATGGGAAGCACGATGGAAGCTACAAAAACAGGAAGAAGCCCCTTGAGCAGATCACAAAGCAGAGTGAGAATGCCAAGTTTTTTTCCGAGCACCCGATTCACATTGGTGGCCCCGATATTTCCACTCCCTTCTTTACGCACATCTTTACCGGCCATACGGCTGAAAAGGAGGCCAAAGGGGATGGCGCCTATCAGATAACTTAAAGAAAGTGCAACAATCAGTGTTATGGTCATGGTTTTTTATATCTTTAAGGAATGTTGATTTATGCGTGGACATTGACTGATACAACTTTAGCGCATATCTTATGGAAACACAACTTTGATGCAGGAAAGCCAGCTCTATGGTATGTTTTCTTCATCTTTTTTTTAATTACTGATCTCAATTGATCCATAAAATATACGTATTCCCATGAGCCTGCGAACTATCCTAAAATTTCCCGACCCGATTCTCCGTCAAAAAGCAAAAAAAATCTCAAATTTTGATGCTTCCCTGCAAAATCTCGCCACTGATATGATCGAGACCATGTATGATGCTCCCGGTGTGGGCCTGGCTGCGCCTCAAATTGGAGAATCCATTCGACTAATCGTTGTAAATGCATCACAGGAAGAAGATGGTGAAGAAACCATGGTGCTGGTTAATCCAGAAATAACAGAACGAGAAGGCACTCAGGCCGATGAAGAAGGATGTCTTTCAGTTCTTGACCTCACTGCTTCTGTTAAAAGAAGTCAAAAAGTCACGGTTTCCTATCAAGATATGACAGGAGAAAGCCAGGAACTAACGGTGGAAGACAGATTTGCCGTTATATTACAGCATGAAATTGACCATCTCAATGGGATCCTGTTTCTTGATCACCTCAGCACACTGAAACGGGCACTTTACAAGAAAAAGATCAAAAAACTGATGGCTGCAAAAAAATAACAGGAATAACTATGGCGGATACGCAAAAGACCTTTCGAACCATCTTTATGGGCACCCCTGATTTTTCAGTGCCCGCTCTGCAAGGGCTGATTGATAGTCCAGACCAGGTAGTTGCCGTTATTACCCAACCGGATCGTCCTAAAGGTCGTGGAAAAAAATTGACCCCGCCGCCTGTGAAGGTTTTAGCCGAATCAGCAAACATTCCTGTGCTTCAGCCGACTAAAATCAGAACAGAAGAATTTGCGGATGAGCTTCGCTCTTTTCAACCGGATCTTATTATTGTTGCTGCCTATGGCCGTATTTTGCCTCCCTCCATTCTTGACCTGCCGCCGCTTGGGTGCATCAATATCCATGGCTCACTCCTGCCACGCCATCGTGGTGCTGCTCCTATCCAGTGGGCAATTCTTGCAGGTGACAAGGTCGCAGGAGTCACCATCATGCAAATGGATGTGGGCATGGATACCGGTGCCATGCTACTACCGGCCTCTGTTCCCGTAACAGATGATGACACTGCAGGAAGCCTCTTCAGCAAACTCTCAAACCTTGGCGCAACTGCACTGTTGGAAGCCCTGGATCTTTTACGGCAGGGTAAGCTGTCCCCCATTGAACAGGATCACAGCCTGGCAACAGAGGCACCTCCACTGAAAAAAGAGCATGGTGCCATTGACTGGGCGAAATCAGCATCTGAGCTTCATTGTTTTATTCGTGGCATGGACCCCTGGCCCACAGCATACAGTTTTCTTGATGGAAAACGATTTCGATTTTTCATACCGGCTCTCAGCGATATTTCTTCTGACCAGTCCCCTGGAACGATTATACAAGCTGACAAAAACGGGCTTCTTATTGCCACGGGCGATGGTGTACTTCTCGTCCGTGAAATCCAGCCTGAAGGCAAAAAACGCATGACTGTTACGGCCTATCTCTGCGGTCAAACCCTTGAGACCGGGCAACAATTCAGCAATGGATTATAAGGTATCCATGGCCGGTCTCCCTTCCACCACTGCCTATTTAGATTGCTTTTCCGGAGTCAGTGGCGATATGCTTCTTGCTGCACTCCTGCACGCAGGTTTGGAAAAAGAACTGCTTCAGGATGAACTTACAAAGATAAAAGGAATCGATTTTCAGTTTAACGTGGAAGATCAGCTCCGATCGGGGATAGGTTGCAAACAGGTCTCCGTCCATTCACCATCCAAACAACAACTCCGACATCCAGGAGATATTCTTGATCTTTTAGAAGAATCAGATCTGGATCCGCCAATCATTACCAAAGCCTCCCAACTGTTTACTCGTCTTGCTGAAGCTGAAGCAAAGGTACATCAAACCACAATCGACAAAATTCATTTCCATGAAGTGGGTGCCATTGATACCATTGTTGATATTGTTGGAGCACTGATCGGCCTGAGGTATATGGGAGTCAACAGGGTGATCTGCTCCCCCCTCCCCATGGGACGTGGATTTGTTCAATGTGCCCATGGAACGTTTCCCCTGCCTGCTCCTGCTGTCTGTGAATTACTGCATGGTGTACCCGTTTACGGTGTTGAACAGAACAAAGAACTCGTCACCCCCACAGGCGCTGTTTTGGCCGTGGGATTAGCCGCTGAATTTGGCAGTATGCCCGCCATGACTGTAAAAAAGATCGGCTACGGAGCGGGAAGCCATAAGCTAAACAATGAACAGCCCAATCTGCTTAGACTCATCATCGGAGATGTCCACGCTGTGGAGGAAAATGCAACGGTTGAGATTATTGAAACAAACCTTGATGACTGGAACAGTGAAGGCTTTCCATATCTCTGCGACCTCCTCTTCAATCAGGGAGCTCTTGATGTATCACTCAGCCCCTTAATCATGAAAAAAGGACGGCCCGGTCAATTATTACGGGTAATTGCAAACCCTGCCCATGCACTTGAATTGAAACAGACAATCCTCTCAGAAACAACCTCACTCGGTCTGCGTTATAGGAAAGAAGAACGAATGACCCTTCAACGAGAGGCGATCACGATTTCCACGCCCTGGGGAGAGATTGTGGCAAAGCAGGTACAAACCCCAAAAGGTACGGTTATCTATCCTGAATATGAAGCATGCAGAAAAGTTGCAGAAGAACAAAAAATCCCACTTGCACAAGTCTATCATGCAGTTTCCAGGTAAATATTGACAAGGAAACTGAAGAGTCCATAGCCCATACCCTGAAAGCCGCAACAAAAATAACACGGGATCTGCCCTTTGGACGAATCATAAAGAGATCTACAGGACAAGCAATAGACCTAACATAATATGATAAAAAATGGATAAAATAATCATGTTTTTGGCCACAGGATTTTACAGTGGCAACCTCCCTAAATGCCCAGGTACGTGGGGATCTGCAGCAGCCCTTGTTCCCTGGTTTTTCATGCGTAATCTGCCAATGCCGTCGTATCTTGGAATGATGGGGGTGGTTTTTATCGTCGGCTGCATTCTGTCAGGATCCGCAGAAAAAATCCTTGACCGGGCCGATGCAGGGCCAATCGTTATTGATGAATTCTTAGGTATGTTCATCACACTCACTGCTGCCCCTGATCACCCGGCTGCATGGATCCTTGGTTTTCTTTTCTTTCGTCTCTTTGACGTATTAAAACCCTTTCCATGCTCATGGTTTGACCAGCATATCCATGGCGGCTTTGGTATTATGATGGATGATGTTATTGCAGGGATCTATGCACTGATCAGCCTCCAGGTTCTCTGGATGATTGGAAGCAGGATCAGTGGCTAATCCTGTCAACTTGACAACACCCTCCACTGGCATATACTTAAGCATATGCCAACAAGTAACTAACCCTGTTCAGGAAGAAAGGCAGTTCACCGGATAAGTGCCTTATCAGAGAATTTCTTTGAAAAAAACAAGAAATTGTTCTGTAAGGCACTAAAAAGGAGGCTGCCATGCAAAATGAGCGGCATAAAGAAAACCAAAAATAACATTTGTAATTTATTTCAGAATTACGCCTACCTAATTGGCATCTATCTGTAGCTGCCATTAGAAGGGAACTTTAAAGAGCTAAAAAAATCCTTCGCAAGAGCGAGGGGGCGTCAGGAAGTAAAAATTTTCAAAAAAGTCATATTTAGGAAGGTCTAAATATCGTACATCGTTATTTAGGGGTACTTATCAACACCCTTTGGTTGTAGGATGTACAATTGAAGATGAAGGTTTTATTGCAACAGGCGCATCAATGTTTCATAGTGCACATTTGGGTAGAGGTTCATCAGTTAGAATTAATGGAGTTGTTCATTTAAAATCATATCTTGAACCTGGAGCTGTAGTACCAATAGGATGGATAGCTGTTGGAAATCCAGCCAAGCTGTTTTCACCAGAGCAGCATGACGAAATCTTGAAAATTCAAGATTCACTTAATTTTCCATTGGTTGTTTACGGCTTTGATGGACCAGATGCCACTATGAAAAAGATCACGCAACGGTTATCGGAAAACCTTGGTTCTCATATTGATGATACTATAATTACAGAAGAATGAGGCCGAGTAAAGTAGAGTAGTAGAAAGCTGATTTTTAAAGAGCCGTTTCTGAGGCTGAAAGCTTGACAACTTTGTTCTTTTACTCCCCACCATTATTTTCCGAGAAAAACGATTACTTATCACTAATTCAGAACCAAATTAACAGGACAACTACTTGAATGAAAAATATTATCTTCATAAAAATATTTACTCTATTCTTTTGTACTTCTATTTTTTTTGCTCCAATGGTCTCGTATGGGAGTAAAACGATTGTACCTACAACCAGCTTGTTGCTCTTGTCAGATAAACCGATACTCACGAATAAAGAGTTATCCATAGAATTTATAGCAAACTATGCTCAAAATGGAGGAGAGGCGCCTGATCTTTCTACATACGATATAGCTGGAATTAAAAACATATCTACAGGAAATCTCGAAAGAATAAATATTGCTATTTCATCAGTATCACAACAGGAAGCCAATACTGAAGCAAAGATACAAGCTATTGTTGATGCACTCATAAATATTCATGAAGATGCAGAAGATGGAGATCTTGGAGGTTGGGTCACCTATGCAACGCCGGGTACTATTAGCAATGTACCAGAACACGATGGTCGTGCTATGAGCTTTCAGGGTGATGCTGGCTTAAATAATGGCTATGGACTTATGAACCTCGATATTTCTTCAGGGTTTATGTCATCATGGAGCATGAAGTATAGTAATGATTTCCGATTTTTTATACGTGTACGAACAAGAGACTTAGGTCAAAATGTGTTTTTAGAATATACCCCGGAAAATATAAATAGAGGACACTATGTTGATAGTGGAAGACACTATTTACATAATGGATTGGGTGCGGGAGTAAATGATGGAACCTGGAGGACTTTCACCAGAAATGTGCAAACAGACTTTTCTAAATTGCTCCCCAACGACAGCCTTGAAGCCATAGTTGGTTTTTCAGTTAGGGGCTCTGGATTACTGGATGATCTCATGACATTCAAATCCACCCCAATGTGGGCAATTGGTGACTCAACTGTAGCAGAATACCCAGACACTAGAGATGATCGAAGAGGTGGATGGGCAGAGATGCTGCATAAGCATACGCTCTATGGCGAAAAAGTATTCGACTATGCTCGCTCAGGAGATAGCTCAAGAACATTTTACGAAAAAGACGACGCTATTATTGATAAGAACTTTTGGTA
>DQVD01000430.1 GCA_015661935.1 Desulfocapsa sulfexigens
CGTGTCACTAACATACGAGCCAACTGGTCAAGTGGAGGGCATATACAATACAAAGGAGCCGAAAATCTCCCTGGTCTTTTTGCCTGGAGTAAATCTATTATGCTTTCTCTGCGTGCTGACTCTTCTAGCTGGTGATGATTTAGATACCCTTTCATCAATCGAGCATATTTACAAAAGATCCATTGATAGTATGTCTTTTTTTTTACTTACCTTTGCCTCAATCTTTCATTGTCTATATTGATCTCCATCAATATCATAACGACGAATAATTTTTTGCAGAGCAGCTCTGGTCAAGTCTGATAAACGTGCTGCCTGAGAAATATTACCATTACATTTCTTAAGCAACCGATGAACGTACTGGCGGGTAAAGGAATTAAGACAACTCTCTTTAGCTTCTTTATAGGGGACAATCTTTTCTCCCAGCTCCTGGTTTGCAGCAGTGTCCAGAGTTGGTAGGGAGGATCCAAGTTTGAGATGTTTCTCGTCAATTACAGGTCCCGGACAGAACAGAACAGCCCGGCGGATAACATTTTGCAACTCTCTTATATTGCCGGGCCAGTTATGCTGAAACAGGGGATCAAGCGCTGTTTCAGAGAATGTTTTTTCACTGTTGTTTAGTTCACCTTCTGCCTTTTTGAGAAAGAAATTTGCAAGAAGAGGAATATCCTCTGTTATTTCAATAAGAGAGGGCATATGCAGGGTAAGGACTTCAAGGCGATAATAAAGATCCTCCCGAAACTTGCCTTCCCTGATTTTTTCTTCAAGGTCGGCATTTGTTGAAGCGATGATGCGTACATCTATCTTGCTTGAAGTGTCAGCTCCGAGCGGTTTTATTTCCTGCTCCTGGAGAACCCGCAGCAATTTTGTCTGTAGATGAACGGGAATATCTCCAATTTCATCTAAACAGAGTGTCCCGCCATTTGCCTGGGAGAACAGCCCGGCGTGCTCTTTATCGGCTCCGGTAAAAGCCCCTTTGGAGTAGCCAAAGAGTTCCGATTCCAGCAGGTTTTCAGGTATTGCCGGACAGTTCACCATAATAAAAGGTTTTCCTGAACGTGGGCTGAGACTATGTATGGCCCTGGCGCAAAGCTCTTTGCCGGTACCCGATGCACCCCGGATAAGGATGGTGTACTCACTGTCTGCTGAGGTTTTGATAGTTTCGTAGAGTCGCAGCATGGTGGGGCTTTGGCCGATAAACTCCGGGATTGATCCAGCAGAACTGATTTTGCTGCGTAGTTCTTTGTTTTCCTCAAGGAGCCTGCTACGTTCCAATCCTTTCTGAAGTATTCTGGTCAGGTTGTCAAGTTCCAGGGGCTTTGTGACAAAATCCCACGCACCACGACGGATGGCATCCACGGCCAGTTCTATTGTGCCGTAGCCGGTCATCAGGATAACGGTCTGTTCAGGCTCCTTACTGCGGATACGATCAAGAGCTTCAAGCCCATCCATGTCGCCCATCATGATATCCATTAGAACCAGAGCAACTTCTTGCCCGGCCAGAATGTCGAGTGCCTCATTGCCGCTCGCTGCAGTTAGCACGTCGATATCAGGCAGTCTTTTGGCAAAGTTTCGCTTCAAGCCGCTAAGAAGATCAGGCTCATCATCAACAAGAAGGATTTTGGTAAGAGAGGGGACATGTTTATTCATCGATTTTGCTCTTTTCAGGTGTGGGTAATATGATAGTAAAACATGAGCCATGGCCGGGAGTTGACTGCACACTGATTTCGCCATCATGTTCGCGAATGATTCCGTAGCTGACTGACAGACCAAGTCCTGTTCCCTGGCCGGGATCCTTGGTACTGAAAAAAGGATCGAAAATTTTATCCAGGATTTCTTTGTTGATTCCCGGCCCGTCATCTTCAATATCTATGAGTATATGGTTATTTTCGGATCGGGTAGTTATGGAGATCTTTCCCATGTTTCCAACTGCATGCACACTGTTCATGATCAGATTCACCAACACCTGTTGGATGCGTCTGCTGTCTATTAAACAGGGTGGCAGTTTATTATCAGGACTGTACGTAAGGTTGATCCGGTTTTTCCTGAATTGTTGTCTAACCATGGAGAGAACAGTTTCGATGGAATCATTAATTGATCCAGGCTGTCGTTTTAATCGGGATTCCCCGCTGCGTGAAAAATCAAGAAGATCTGCAACAATTCGTTTACAGTTTTCTGCATGATGTTCAATCGTACTGATGTCATGATAGATTTCTTCATTCTCCCTGTTGTCTTCTTTTATGATATCCGTGTGACAGAGAATGACTCCAAGAGGATTGTTGATCTCGTGCGCAACGCCTGCCGCAAGCTGACCTATGGCAACGAGTTTCTCTGTCTGCTGGATTCGATGTTCTGTCTCCTTAATAGTTGTTACATCTTTTGCAAGACAAACAATGGCCTGAATTGAATTATCTTTGTTTAGAATTGGATAGAAGGAAATATCAAAAATTGAACCATCATCCAGCTGAATTTCTTTTGTGTGCTGCTTTTCTGACTGCAGATCAAGTTCCTGCAGCTGTCCGCTGAAAAGGCACTGCTGTACTGAAGAAATAGCATCAATGGACTGTCCTGTGACCTCACCCATGCTCAGGTTATTTCGAAGCAGAAAGCTCTGGTTGGCCATTTGTAAACGCCCATCAGGTGCCAGCAGGATCAGGGGATCACTTATACCGTCAAAGACAGATTGAAGGAGTTCTGTACTTTGACGCAGGCTCTGCATATTTTGCATGCTTTCTATGGTTAGCCCGATTTGCTGTCCTATGGAAAGAAGGAGCTCCTGTAGTGCACAGTTCAAAGTTTCACAACGGAGGTCAGTGATAAACATAATTCCCAGAAGACGCTTACGGCAGCTAAGAGGTATGCTGATGTTGAGGATGTCATATTGATCCGATGGGATAACTTTAATTTGTTCAAGGTTAATTTTAGGATGTTGTGGTTCGAGCAAGGGGGCATTCTCCGCAGTTTTCAGGAGATAGGTGTTTGTGATGTTGTCGTGGAGATATATTGCTGCACCTTTTGCCGGGATAACCTTCAGGGCTTCACGGAGCACCCGGTGGAGAGTGGTCTGCAGATTGTCCGTACTGGTTATGAGGCCGGTAAGTGTGTTGTGCAGCATCAGCTCTTTGTTTCTCTTTTTTACCTGTTGTCTCGCCCGGGTTTCCGATCGTTTCAGGGCCTCGGTTCGATCAGCAACAATAATCTCCAGATTATCAGTATGTTCGACAAGTCGGGCGCGGCTTTCCTGTAGGTCCTTTACCAGGGTTCTGGCACTGCGAAACAGTTCTTCGAGTTCTTCCCGGTGCCCCTTCATGCCTCCTGGGAATGGCGAATTGTCATTCTTATCAAGGGTGGTACGAAAAAGAGTCAGCAGATCCCGCAGATTTGTGATGATTAGCTGGTGAAACAGCAGCCAGATAATGGAGTAAAGCAGCAAGGCCAGGATCAGAACAGTTCCGAACATGCGAAACGACCTCTGCCATATTTGGGCAAGACTTTCTTCCAGCGGGATGGAAATGGAAAGGATACCTCCGATTTCGTTGGTTTTTCGATGAAATCCAAGCAGTTCTCCATAGGTACTAGTGATAGCCCCAGGTGCTTCCTCAGGATATCCGTGGCAATGCAGGCAGGAGGCGTTAAAAATAACCGGACGATATAATGTGAAATATCGTTCAGAATCCAGCCTTTCCACAGCGTGCCATTCCTGTTCTTCAGGATGCGCACGAAAATACTCTATCATTTTTTGTTCCTGCACATTTGCCTCAAAGCTCGGATTTCTGGCACCCATGGCCGTCCTCCGATACTTGAAGGCCGGCAATGCATCTTTGAAACGATCCATGATAACCCGGGTAATATATGAGGTGGACATGGCTTCAATGATAAACTGATCCTCGCCCAGTTCCTCATACATGCGTGGCCGCAATACTTCGCGAATATAACTGCGGGTTGATTCCAGAGAAGTCATAACCAGCTCAGTTTGTCTGAACGTCTCCTCTTCAAGCAGGTTTTTCTGAAAATGATAGATAATGGTAGTTGTAAAGAGGCAGAAACAGAAGAGTATGATGCCTAAACCCACCTGAAATCGCAGCTTGAGGTTATGCTGATCCTTATCGGCAAGATCCCGGATAATATCTTTCATTGCAACATTCCCTGATTGTATATCAAAAAAGTAACGGTTCACCAGACATCAAAATTAGCAGTAAACCTGGTACTGTAAGCGTTTACCGGCAGGGTTAAGGCACTTAAACTAATGGCACATCAATACCTTAGGTAAGTAATCATTGTCCCAACCAGCCATGAGCCTTCTATTCTTAATTCCAACCTTAGCTGTTTTTTCTTGTTTTAATAAGTTAAGAGCAAAATGTCTTAGAACAGTAAAATTCTCCGCTACGTTTCCCTCTCTGATTCTCAATTCATCCTCACGAAACGCCACATCCAG
>DQVD01000386.1 GCA_015661935.1 Desulfocapsa sulfexigens
GAGCTGCCTTTGCCGGTTCTTTACAATCGGATCTGGGAGTGCCAAAAGAGAGGAGTAGTTCAAGGATTTCAGCATCACTGAACCCCTCAAGTCCCCGCTCCAGAAAACGGTCACGAAGCCGTTGTCGATGCCCTGCTCCTTTTTCCTGCCACTCTTTTTTTTCCATTTAACCAGTTTTATTTGGAAAGCTCCCTGCTAAACAACTCGTTGGCAACTTTAGGATTGGCCCTGCCCTTTGTTTTCTGCATAAGCTGGCCCACAAAGTAGCCCATGAGCTTGGTCTTTCCGTTCTTAAAATCTTCGGCCTGACCTGGGTTTGCGGCAATTATTTCCTGCACAAAGGCAAGTAGTTCACCCTGATCAGAAACCTGAACAAGGTTCTTTTCTTCAACAACCACAGCCGGATCTTTTCCAGACTCCATCATCTCAAGAAAAACTATCTTGGCAATTTTACCGGAAATGGTTCCATCTTCCACCATTTTCAGTAATGCGCCGAGTTGCCCGGCTGTTATTTTACAGGTGGTAACTTCAGCCCCTTTCAATTCCCGCATAAATTCTGTCATGATCCAGTTGGACGCCTTCTTCGCCTCGGCACCACTCTTTACCGTATCTTCGAAAAAATCGGCAAGTTCACGTGATCCGGTAAGAATTGCCGCATCATATCCCGGCAGTTCATACTCTGTTATAAAACGTGCCTTTCTGGCATCTGGAAGTTCCGGTAAGGTTTTTCTGATCTCCTCGATCCAACTCTCTTCAATCACAATGGGAATAAGATCAGGACATGGAAAATAGCGATAATCATGCGCCTCTTCTTTACTGCGCATGGACTCAGTTCGGTTTCGGTCAGGATCCCAGAGCAGGGTTTCCTGTGTGATTTCTCCCCCATCAAGCAGAATATCGCGCTGCCTTCGCACTTCGTACTCAAGTGCTGCCTGCACGTTTTTGAAGGAGTTCATATTCTTGAGTTCTGTTCTGGTTCCGAGTTCCTCCTGCCCCACTGGCCTGAGTGAGATATTGGCATCACACCGGAAACTTCCTTCCTGCATATTCCCGTCACAGATATCAAGATATCTTAAAATTGCATGCAATTTACGCAGATATGCATAAGCCTCCTCGGGGGAGCGCATATCCGGTTCTGAAACAATTTCAAGCAACGGGGTTCCAGTTCGGTTCAAATCCACATGGGAAAATGGTTCACGATCATCATGGACCAGTTTACCTGCGTCCTCCTCCATGTGCATACGGGTAATTCCTATCACCTTCTGCTTGCCGTCCACTTCAATCTCTACATTGCCAAACTCAACAATGGGAAGGTCAAACTGTGAAGTCTGATAGCCCTTGGGCAGATCAGGATAAAAATAATTCTTACGGGCGAACTGATTAAAGGTGTTGATGGTGGAATCTGTCGCCAGCCCCATTTTGATAGCGTATTCAACCACCTTTTTATTCAATACCGGTAAAACACCCGGCATCCCCAGACAAATCTGACAGGTGTGTGTGTTCGGAGGAGCACCAAACTCAGTGGAACAGCCACAAAATATTTTTGACTTTGTTTTCAGCTGGGCATGGATCTCCAGCCCGATTACAGTTTCAAACTCCATAATTAACTCGTCTTTGCTTCAATTTATTGGTGCCTTACGGAACAATTTCTTGTTTTTTTCAAAGAAATTTTCTGATAAGGCGCTTATCCAGTGAACTACCTTTCTTCCTGAACAGGGTTAGATTAAGCTTTTTCTGCTTTATTTACCCATTCACGTATTTTTACTAACTCGTCACGCCAGCCATCATTACCCCGAACCCTTAAGAAGAGTCGGAAAAGATCAAGAACAAGGCGAATCAACTCTTCGAAAAGAAAAATCCTCTCAAGAATCATACCTTCACGTTCTTCCGGATTATTGTCATCTCCCGACTCTCCTCCGGTTTTAGGAAGTTTCACATTTCGAAACTCCATGAGTGCTGCAGCCATGGTAAAATTCCACTCATAATCATTGTAGACCAACTGAATTCGTGCCTGTTCCAGTTTCTTTCCCATGACAAGGCCGGTGCGCGCCTCCTGAAGCTCAGTCTGCAATCCTCTGCAAATGAGACTCTCATTGTCGTCCCCCTCACCATATTCGAGAAGCATGTGCTTTTCAAACACCACAACAATATCACCTTCACCCGGAAGCGCTACCACCCCGCCACGCTCTTCACTTTTCCACCAGAGCCAAGTAAGAAACTCCTGCCCGATAAAACGCTTTTCTGCTATAAGATCAACTAAATCCATTTTTTATTATCTCCCTGCACTAACTATACAAAATATTCTGGAGTAATCCGGGCCAGGCGCTCCACGTCTTCCTCTTCAAGCAAATGCTCACCGCACACATAGGGGATCTGCTGCATCAAGTTGAGTCCGAAACTCTCCTTAAACAGATCTTCCAGCAGGGCCTGAGCTTTTTTGTTGGTTGAAAAAAAGATAAGAGTCGAATTCTCCAGATTCCAGCACAAATCAAAGACCGATGGTACAGGCAGGGCTTTACGCATCAATTCATTCTGGATACGTTCCTTGATTTCCACCCGCATACTTCTGGATATCTTAGGTATCTGTTTCTCCTTTTTAATGCGTTCTTCTTCTTTTTGTACATATTTTTTCACAATAACAGAAGAAACTTTGCGCTCATCAAGTCGCACGGATAACTTTACAAAATTTCCTGCC
>DQVD01000356.1 GCA_015661935.1 Desulfocapsa sulfexigens
GAATAATAGTCTGCCAATTGACGTCGGCGAGCAGATCATTTTCCTGCTGCAGAAGGGTGTACGTTGTAATTAACAGATCGAATTTTCCCAGTTCAGCAATGGTTTGAGCTCTGTTTTTCCCGGCAAGCGTTTTAATGTTCAGCGTTGGAGCAAAACGATCAGATTCCAACATCCAGTTATTGGATACAGATGTTGGTGCTATAACGAGTGAAGGACCGTCTGTTGCTGATGAAAGGATAACAGCCAGTCCCTGGATGGTTTTTCCAAGGCCCATATCATCAGCCAGACAACCGCCCACACCCCAGCGTGCCAGACGGGAGAGCCAATTGTAGCCCTCAAGCTGGTAGTCTCGCAATTCGGCACGAAGTGTTGAAGGAACTTCTGGTTTGAAGGATTGGCTTTCATGGATTCGTTTGATCTGATCTTTCCAGCCGTTGTCAACCGTAGCTTCTGCCTCTTCAACGAGTTTTTCCAGTGGAATGGCGGCAAGGTGGTGAATGAGTAATTCCCCATCCTCATTTGTTGTTCCTTCAGAAAAGAGATTAATTTCTTCCAGTTTCTTTTTGAATTCCTGGGTAAGAGCCAGGAACTGGCCTTCACGAATCTGAATGAAATTACCATGAGAGTTTTTTGTTTTGAGAAGGAGTTCCCGGAGGTCAATCACCGTATCCTGATCAAGTTTGAGTTCCCCGGAGAGGGCAAACCAATTTTGTTGATTGGTTCGTACCTTCAGATTCAGGTTTTTCAGGGATGCCTGATGGGTGATGTTGAGTTTTTCTCCCTCTGGCCATTCGATCACCACCTGATCCTGGATGGCCTGCAGCTCCTGCAGCGCCTGAAGACAGTCGTCTGGATCCTGGAGGTGCCATTCTCTGTCATTTTCCTGCTCAAGATCTATGGCAAGGTCAAGGATGGGGCAGGATTCTTCAACTTCGCGGGCCATCTGTTCTTCAAGCCCGAGATTTCGTTTGGTTTGCAATCGTTTGCCGCGGACTTCTGCGATAATATTTTCAACTCCCTGACCCGGTTTAAGATAATGTCCTCCATTGAAGAAGGGTTTTACAAACATATCCAACCTGAATCCTGTTCCATAGGGGAGAAGGTGCATATATATTGTGGGATCAGCTTCAACCTGCTCAATGTTATTATGGACACCCGGTTGAATTTCAGCCGCAATGGCAGAGTGAACAGTCATGAATGAAGAAATGTTCCCAATAGCGGTGAGAACCTCCTCACTTGCCTCAATGGGTACCACTAAGCCATTTTTCCCGGTAATTTGCGCAATTCTACGGTGATTGTCATTGATTTCAATAATCTTGTATCTAGTGGGGGTCTCCTGGAAGATGGTAATATTGTTTTCTGTAACTTCCTGGGCGAAACAGATATGAAGCTGGGTTCCTCGTTCTTCAACAAGTAGTTCCGGTTCTCCGCTCACAAATTCCACTGGTGTGTCGGGATATTTACTGAAGAAGAGCAGGGGATGGTTAATCATGGTCAACAGAGTTTTGTCCATCTCAAAATGGTAGCTGATTCCATGGGTGTCCGGATTGACCTGTTTTTGGATACAGGCGGCTATCTTTCTGTCTTGAACGGTGAGATAGGGAAGTTTTCCCGAATAGAGACGTGAGAGTGAAATGGAACGGCCCTTGCTCCAGTTTCCAGCCTGGTTGCGCTTCTGTTCTTTGGGGCTGATATGCATTTTGCCGTTTGTGTAATCTACCATCCAGATAAGTCTTTCTGGTAAACCACCACCGGATTCCTGAGGAGACGCAGTAACCTGAATGAGTGCCTGCAGATTACGTTTCCATGGCTCCTCCGATTGAAGGATATGTATGAGCGGGCTTAGCCCAGTCTCTTCACTAAGACGGCTGACGACCTCATTGTACTGTTCTTCATCATGACCTGTTCCTGCAAGAATGGCAGCCAGGTTTAACGAATAGAAGTGGAAGCCATTTTCCACGGCTTTTTGATAAAGGGCGTCTACATGGATTTTGACTTCCGGCTTCAGGCTGGAATTGAGCCAATATTGAGAAAGTGCAGTGAACAGGATGGTAAGACTATGCGGCTCCTCATCCTTATGAAAACTGATCTCTTCGCCTGGAAGCGCTGTGCTGTTTTTTATTTGAAGAAAGGTTGCAAAAACCTGATAGGCCTTTTCTTCCACGCTGTTTTTGAAAAGAGATTGGGTGATCCCAATCTGGTGGGCTACGTTTTGATCCTGATCTGTCTGGTCATTCTGCAGAGTAGCAAGTGCATGAAAAAGACCAGTGGGACCAAAAAAAGCTACATTGTCACCACCTGTTAATTCACGCAGAAAATTGAGATCTGCTTCAAAGAGCTCGGCAGTGATGTCTGCCTGGCCGGAAAGAAAAGCCAGGGTTCCTGCGGCTCCGGTTCCAATAAAGCTTTCACTGTTTTCTTCAAGGAGCTGTTTGGCTTTAGTAAGTTTTCCTCTAAAGAGATATTGGACAAAAAGAATACGCTGAAAAGGGAGTTTTTCATCCTGGCTTAGATCCTCAAGGCCTGTTTCTTCAATAAGATAGGTAAGTATCTCAGGGTAGGTACGAAGGCTTGCAAGCTCGTAACGAAATATACTGTCCAGGAGAAAAAATTGAAATGAGGGCGCTAAGCTCCTAAACCATACCGGGTCAAAAGGGGAAGTTATTACCTGGACAGTTGGCGGCAGGGGCGAGAGGATATCACGACACTGTCCAGAGAGAAACTCGAGTGCATCATCAATGAGGTCGAAGTCCTGAGTGTAGATTCCGATACGCATTTCACGCATGGCACGCCAGCAGCGAGTGGCCCACTTCCCATAGTAATAGGATACCGGCGCTTCTTTGCGAATAACTTTGGCATAGGTGGTAAAATTTTCTTCCTTAACTGCAATACGGCTTAATTTTTCAACAAGAACAGGTGCGCATTGTCGCTCCTTTGTGAGAAGGCCTGCTTCCTGGAATTTACCAAAATAGTGATTCAGGTTTGCAGCAGTGGGCCGATTGCCTCGAGGGCTGCGGATATCAAGTTTACGCAGGCAGTTAACAATTAAGGTTGTATGAGCAGGTTCGTAAACAATTGATTGAAATTGAAGAAGAGTCTGTTCAAAAGGGCTGAGTTTGTAGTACTGCTGGAGTAATTCGTGGTTAGGGTCTTGCATTGTATTTATGGAGTGGGACAGTTTAAAGCCTAACCCTCGAAAGAGATAAACTATGGAATCTGCGTTGAGCAGGCTAAAGAGAACTACTTATCATATCATGTCTGAAAAATAAATAAAAGAAGATCCTGATTTCATTTGATGCTGGTGTAAAAATTATTGTAACTATTCAGGTACCACCATATTTGTCAAACCCACCGTACTGTATCTGTTTAGGAGTGACCATATTTGTTCATTTGAACTTTTTTTGAAGCGTATTAATACTCGAGAATGTTCAAATGGACGAGCGGAGTCTCGTTGCACTCGCTTACCTGGGTGCTCCTGAATAGTTACGGATTATTTATAGATGGATGTTTGCAGGACAATGCTGAATGACATACTAGTATAGAGGGATTGTTTCGCTTGAAACAAGAGCGTTGGTCGTATCGGAATCTTAACGAAAAGGTCAAAAAAACTATTCAACAAAACAACCGGGAATCCAGGTTGTTTTATTGAATGGCAACTTTTACTGTATAGTCTTGTTGGTAAAGATATCTGCTGCTTTTTCCTGATGGCGTATCCACGCAATAAGAACCCGTTCACGCTTTGAACTGAGAATTTGAGTTCTATATTGCTTTTTCTCTTCGTCTGTCATGCTCGCTGGATCAGGCAATATTCTTTCTGTGAACTGATACAGATAAAAATCCTCCCCAACAGTCGCAGGCTCAGCCGGTAGAGGATTAATAGAGCTCAATGAGAAAATATCCATAAGCAGACTTGAGGGGAAGTTGTTCGTTTCTTCTCCTCCTGAACTTCTAGAGAGTGTTGCCTCCTTGATTTCAATACTATTTGTTTTACCCAGATCAACTAAGACAACGCCCCCTTTCAGGGCTGAAAGCATCTCTTCACTCTTTGCTCGGGCAAGAATTCTTGATTGGGCTGTTTTGTAATCTACTATGACCTGGTCACGAACAGTATCAAGTGCAGGAATTTCAGGTGC
>DQVD01000024.1 GCA_015661935.1 Desulfocapsa sulfexigens
AAATTCTCACACCTTAAGTATCGTCTTGGCAACGTATACACACTTTCCCCATCTTGTTAGCAGTATAATCCTGTGATAAGAATCAAATAGTGTAACGCTTCCTCACACCGCTACCTAAATGCCCACCTGTATATTGATTGTATAATTAATCAATTATGAGCATGGGGACGGATAGGACAAGTTGCAGAGGAGCAACTAGGGTCAGGTCTTAAAAAAAAGAATTTGTGTGCTAAGTTTGTTTTATGGAAAGACCACTGAGGATAGAATATCCCGGAGCGGTATATCATGTGACTTCCCGAGGGAATGATCCGCCCACAGCAGTATGGCTATACCTTGAAAGAAATAGCGGACCAACTGCAGATTCACTATACAACAGTAAGTAAGGTCTTGAAAAGGTAAACTAATTTTTCAAGACCTGACCCTATGGTTTTCTACCTGATTTTCTTGTTTTTTATGACAGGAGTTCAGGAGTTAGGCACTAAATGCGAGTGCCTAAATTGGGGAAGTTATTTCATCCCCGTTCCTTACTGGCAGACAAAGAGCATTCTTTTTGTCATTTTTGCATGATTGGAAAGAGGAGGGAGAATGTAGCACCATTACCAGGCTGGCTAACCAGTTCCACCGTTCCATTGTGGCAGTCGGCAATATGTTTCACAATAGCAAGCCCCAGTCCTGTTCCGCCATGTGCTCTGCTCCTTGCTTTGTCACAGCGATAGAATCGTTCAAAGACACGTTTTTGATGCTTGGGACTGATTCCGGGACCTTGATCCTGTATGCTGATACGGATAATTTCACCATAATCCGGGTGTTCCTGTTGTACAACTATCAGATTGACTGTGGAATTTTCCGGACTATAGCTGACAGCATTGGTCAGCAAATTGATAATGGCCTGTTCAAGCATGGGCAGGTTGACAGCCGCTGTTATATCTGCTGCACATCCCATGCTAATGCTGATATTCTTTTTCACTGCAGCAACACTGCAGGATTGAATTGCTGTTTCAAGAATGGGACGGAGTTTCTCCCGGTTTAGCTCCATTTTATTCTTTTTGGCGGTATCTTCAATACGGGCCAGGGTTAACAGGTCATCAACAATGGCATCAAGCCTGCTGCCCTGTCTGTGGATAATGTTCAGGAATTTTTCTGCATCTTCTTTACTTTCAATAGCTCCGTCAAGCAGGGTTTCAACGTATCCGCGAATGGCAGTAATCGGAGTCTTAAGTTCGTGGGAAACATTGGCCACAAAATCCTGCCTGATGTTTTCGAGTTGATTGATTCTAGTTTGATTGTTCAGGACAATCAAACTACCCATTCGTTTGTTTTCTCCATCATTTAGCGGATGTGCATGGGCTCGTAAAGTAATTTTCTGCCCATTTTCCATCAGGATCAGATCTTTTCTTATGGTGACATCACTCTTAAGAGAATCATTTACGAATACCTGCAGAACCCTGTTGCGGATAATTCCTTCAAATACCAGTCCCTGAACAACCGCATGGTTTATATGGAAGAGATCGGCAGCGGCACGGTTGATATGAATAATCGTGTGATCAGGGCTGACAGCGAGAACTCCATCTGTCATACTGCTGAAGACTGCTTCAAGCTCATTGCGCTGTTGACTGATAATTTTGATACGACCATTGAGCTGTTCTGCCATATTATTGAGGGATTTGGACAGCTCAGCCATTTCCCACGGGATATTGTTGCCAGTTACAATAATCGGGCGTTCAGTATCTCCCCCGGCCAGCCGTTCCGCTCCCAGTCGCATTTCTTCAAGGGGCTTGCTGATCCGGCGTGCCTGATAGTATGCCAGTCCTGCGGCAATCATGGCTATGAAGAGGACGCTGAGGAGCAATTTTTTGCGAAGAGAAGAGATAACAGCATCGAGTGCTTCGCTGGAAACTGAAAGGCGGAGTACTCCGTTCTGCGGTGTGTCGATTTGAAGGGGAATGGCAACATAGAGCATGTTCTGACTCAGTGTTTTGCTGAACCTAAGGTTTGCACCTGTTTTACCTGTGGCTGCTGTCTGAATCTCCGGTCTCTTGTTATGCTTATCCATATGTGATGGATCTTCATTAGAGTCGGCAAGCACTGTGCCGTCTCCAGCGATCACAGTGATTCTTGTGGCTGCGGCCCGTCCGGTTTCACGACAGAATTCCTGAAGATGGCTTTTGTCGGAGATCAGCAACTGGTTGATATGGGGACGCAGGAGTATGGCGCGGTCTTCAATGTCTCCCTGCATTTCGTGGTAATGAAAGGATCGAATCATCCGTGTTCCGTACCAGCTGTCAACTGCAATTGAGCTGACAATAATTAAAAGGGCAGCGGGAAAAATCTGCCAGAAGAATCGTCTGTTATTCATATGAAAAACCCTGCTTGAAATGGTTGGTTGTGAACTGCACTTTAGGGAGTTGGAAAGAAATAATTATCCAATCCTGATTGCCTTTTCGTCTGTCTTCTTCGTGTTGGCAATAGTTACATAGCGCTGCTATGCGTTTATTTCCATCACGAAGAAGTCAAACGAAAAATCGGCGCATTATTTGGAAAATTATGTCTTTCCATCTTCCTTATTCTTTTAGGCGGTAGCCGATTCCGCGCACGGTTTCTATGTATTTTCCCATTTTACCGAGCTTTTTACGTAAACCAAAGATTTGTACATCAACTGCACGCGAAGTGATGAGATAGTCGTAACCACGGATTTTGTCGATGATCTGCTGCCGGCTGTAGACCCATCCGGGCCGACCTGCAAGCTGTTCAAGGATGGTAAACTCTGTCGCGGTGAGATGAATCTGTTTTCCTTGAACCAGTACCTCATGGCGTCCGGGATGGATAACCATTGAGTGGATGTTGATGGTTTCCTGATCCGGCCGGGTTTCCTGCAGGCTTTTTTCCTGTCTGCGACGTAATAATGCCTGAACCCGGGCAATGAGTACCCGCGGACTAAAGGGTTTGGTAACATAATCATCGGCCCCACAGCTTAAACCTGTGACAATATCATCCTCTTCGCTCTTTGCTGTGAGCATGATGATTGGTGGCTGCGCATTATCATGTTTGTCACGAATGATGGCGCACACCTCCATTCCGTTTTTTCCAGGCAGCATGAGATCGAGCAGAATCAGATCCACTTTTTCTTTTTCAAGAATCTGCAGAGCATCTTCCCCTGAATCTGCACAGGTGACATTAAAACCTGACTTAATGAGATTGTAGCTAACCAGCTGCTGGATATCCGCATCGTCTTCTACGACAAGGATATTGGCTTTTCCCATACGACCCTCCTGCTGTATTCTTGTTTTGTAACGTTTGCCTTATATTTTATTGATACAATTTTAATCCTACCCATCAATTTCCAGCATGCAAGAGAAAATGAACGTCTAACGCAAACCTAATAAAAATCTAACGGAAACATAAAATAGATTGGTTTTAAAGAGAGATAAGAAAATTGATATGATTTAATGGGTATATTTATAGGAGAATGTTTTGGCTCACCAGATAACTTTTAACAGAGAAATTGATCAATTAAAAAAGAAGTTTATGATTCTTGGCTCCATGGTTGGAGATCGCCTGGAAAAGGCAAGCTTTGCCATGCAGAGCAGGGATCCTGAATTACTTAGTGAGATCATCAGTACAGACTGGGAAATTGATGAGATG
>DQVD01000001.1 GCA_015661935.1 Desulfocapsa sulfexigens
GAATGGAAAATCTCACATCCCGAATACTAAAAAAGCAGAAACCCGGGCCAAAGAAAAACAATTAAGTATGGTGTTTCCAAATCTACGACTTGTTCAAATTATTGGGGCCACTTCTTATCTCACATAACATTCAAAAAAAACAAATTCAAACACCCAATAAAAAATCCGAGTAACGCACCAAAAAGATTAATATATTTAAACTGTTCTTCCATAATTGAAAGCAGAAGGCGTTCCAGGCGCATAAGATCCAGAGAATTGACCTTTTCTTTTACGATCTTCTGAATATTCAAAGAATCAACCAGGCCGGGAACTTCAACGGCAAGCATATTCGAAGCCATTCGCTGCATGGATGCATAGATCCCTTCTCTGACCCCTGCAGGCAAAAGTCTGGATATTTTTCCCACACGGTGACCTAATAGATTGTTAAGTAAACTCACAACCATTGAATCCAGCGTTCTTCTTGTTTTTTCAGCCTTGAGAATGGCAAAAGCTTCCTGTTTCAGCCACTTCCTTCCTCGCGTGACACCATCTTCTCCCATTAAATCAAAAAGAATTTCACCAAGCGGGAGCTTACCACCATCTATGTGAGTCTCTATATTATCACGAATCATGGAGGCAAAGGCATTTGTGGTTTCGGGTTCCTGCAGAAGAGCAGCCAATTGCTGGCTGAGATTCGCGCAAAAACCCTCCACCAAATCATCGTGATCATTCCCCAGCATCTTCACAAGCGGAGTACCAAGCATTCCCACACTGCGCTCACGGAGAACTTTTGCAACCCTGCTCTGCACTTCATCATTCTGAAGCCATTCAACTATATCTTCCTCTTTTTCCTCAAGATATTCTCTTACTTTATTTTCAACGACCTCGGGCGTAAGAAAACCACTTGCCAGAGCCGCCATTGGCCCCATACCGGCAATAAAGGAATCCACCCCCACACGCACTCCCGCCACAATACGATCTCTGATCTCGGGTTCTGCTATAATCTCTGCCAGTTTACTGAGTAGAAGTGGTGTCTGGCTCTCAATGGAAGTCACAATCAGCTCCTGCATAGAGCCGGGTAAAATGTCACTTAAGCCTTTTTCCTGCTGCAATACCGCATAAACCTTTTGCTGGACAAAACTCTCAACCCACTCTTCCATGGCCGGACTGGCAAGCATTCTGCCCAGACTTTTTTCCAGAAATTTATAGGCAGTTTCTCTATCAGCACCGGGAAGAAACATTTGCAGATCAGTGGCAAGCAGACGATCAAACTGTTCATCTATTGACTCTTCGAGGATCTTTGTGAAAGACTCTGAGTCAAGAAATGAGTGAATAGCCTTTTGTGACTGATCAGTAATTGCATGAACCGCAACCTGATAATAACTTTTATACTTTTCCGGTACAATTTCACACAGCGGGCCATGATCTTTTTGGAGCAGAACCTCTCCCCTGCTTTCTATCAAATCGTAGAGAGTTTTCTGAAAACTTTTCTTTTCCAGCGCCTTGCTGATCTCAGTACTGGTAAGCAAATGGCTTCCTACCATCTCGCCAATATTCATTGCAAGGTCACCGCGCTTCGATGGGATCACTCCGGGAGTCATGGGAACGCGAATACCAAAAAGATATTTTGCTGTCAGTGGCCGAAACAACATCTTAATAGCCACTTTATTCGTTAAATACCCAATAAATGCACCAAGTAATGGAGGTGCTGCATATTGTAAAACCGGTGTTAAACCAGAAGGATCAAATGGCATACGATACTACCTCAGCTGGAGTCGAAACTATTTTCCAGGCATTATTTTTTTGAAGTTCTACACGATCCCGGAATCCCCATTCAACCCCGATGGTTCTCATTCCTGCACTATTCCCGGTCTGCATATCCGTTGCAGTGTCACCAACGTATAGAATATCATCCACTCCCAGTCCCATTTTTTCAGCAAGCTCTATTGCCCCGGCTGGATCGGGTTTTTTAGCGACACCTTCCCGCTGACCAAAAACAAAGACAAATGGATGTTCAGGAAAAAAAGCTTCCACACAGATTGTTGTAAATTCATGAGGTTTATTAGAAAGCACTGCAAGCTTTAAACCTGCTGCGGACAAAGATGTAATCATTTCAGGGATACCTTTGTAGGGAACAGAACGTACATTCCAGGTTTTTGCGTAAATTTCTCCAAACTTTTTCATGTACACTAGCAGCTGATCATTACTTGCATTGGATCCGGGGATAATTCGCTGCATCAATGTTTTCAAGCCTTCGCCGACAAAATAACGATAAGCATCCACCGGATGAACTGGGAAATCAAAATATTCAAGGGTTGCATTGGCGGCAATGGCGAGATCCTCAAGAGTATCCAGCAAGGTTCCGTCCAGATCAAATATCAGTCCTTTGCATTTCATAATTTCTTCCTTTTCCAATATAAATTAACCAGGTGCCTCCATTCTCAAATCCCTAGCAACAATAGCACTTGAAAAAACATCCTACAACTCATAATCTAGACTATTCTTTTTTGTTCACTTCTTTTACTATTAGTGATATTGATAACTGAAAAGTACTCCACCTAACATTAATTACAGATGGTTTAATCCCATGTTCTTTATTCAATTTCTCAAATCATCCATTGGAAAGAAATGGATCATGGCCTGCAGTGGCTTTTGTCTGATTCTCTTCCTTTGCAGTCATGCAGCCGGAAATGCAACTCTGTTCAACTCTATACCACTTTTCCAGGCCTATGCGGATCAACTGCACAGTCATCCCCTGATCATTTCGGTTTTAAGTAAAGCACTGTCTCTGGTCTTTGTAATTCATACAACGACTGGAGTGTTGCTCTTTCTGCAGAACCGTAAAGCAAGAAGTACGGGATACAAGGTACAAAAAAGGGCGGTTAAATACTCACAGGCCTCAAGAACTATGATCTTCAGCGGACTCTTTATCCTGCTTTATGTTCTGGCTCATACCTATGCTGTCTCCTTTGGTGACCACGCAACAATTGGCCTCACCATTTCCTATCTGTTTAGTTCTCCTCTTGTGGTACTCTTTTATATCACTTCCTTCATCGTGCTTGCCATTCATCTAAGCCACGGTTTCTGGTCAATGCTGCAGACATTTGGTGTAAATCATCCCAGGTACAATAAACTGATAAGAAATTTAACGTATATCGTCCCCATATTTTTTCTTCTTATTTTCAGTGCCATCTCCCTTCTTTTTATTTTTTGAACAGGAATTTAACAGGTACACTCATGGAACTTAAATCCAATGTCCCCGAAGGCCCTTTGGCCGAAAAGTGGGACAATCATCGTTTTACCTCAAAACTTGTAAACCCTGCGAATCGTCGTAAACACTCAATTATTGTTATTGGAACAGGTCTTGCCGGAGCGTCTGCTTCTGCAACGCTTGCTGAGCAGGGATATGAAGTAAAGACATTTTGCATTCAGGACAGCCCGAGACGTGCTCATTCCATTGCTGCCCAGGGTGGAATAAACGCAGCAAAAAACTATCAGAATGATGGCGATTCCATTCAACGTCTTTTCTATGACACCATTAAGGGTGGCGATTTCAGATCTCGTGAAGCCAATGTATATCGCCTGGCCCAGGTCAGTAATAACATTATAGATCAATGTGTTGCACAGGGTGTCCCCTTTGCCCGTGAATATGGTGGAACCCTTGCCAACCGCTCTTTTGGTGGTGCACAGGTTTCAAGAACATTTTACGCACGCGGCCAGACAGGACAACAGCTTCTACTCGGTGCCTACTCAGCGCTTTCGCGCCAGATCAAAACCGGAAAAGTTACCATGCATACTCGTAAGGAGATGATGGAACTGGTTCTTGTTGACGGAAAGGCTCGCGGCATTGTTACACGAGATATAATTACCGGAAAACTTGAAACGTATTCAGCTGATGCCGTGATTCTAGCCACCGGCGGCTATGGAAACGCCTATTTTCTTTCCACCAATGCCATGGCTTCAAATGTAACAGCTGCCTGGCGGGCACATAAAAAAGGCGCTGGATTTGCTAACCCCTGTTTTGTACAGATCCATCCCACCTGTATTCCGGTTCACGGCAGTTTTCAATCAAAACTCACCCTCATGAGTGAGAGTCTTCGTAATGATGGCAGAGTCTGGGTTCCCACAAAACCGGGTGATACAAGAAGACCGGGTTCAATTCCTGAAGATGAGCGCGATTATTATCTCGAAAGCAAATATCCCGGTTTTGGAAACCTTGTACCTCGTGATGTTGCATCCCGAAATGCAAAAGAACAGTGTGATGAAGGAAAAGGTGTGGGCACAACCAATCTTGCTGTCTATCTTGATTTTGCAGAGGCAATCAGCAGGGATGGCGAAGCTACAATCCTCAGGAAATATGGAAATCTTTTTCAGATGTATGAAAAGATAACCGACTCCAACCCTTTGCGCGAACCAATGATGATCTATCCCGCAGTTCACTACACCATGGGTGGGCTTTGGGTTGATTATAATCTGATGACTACAATCCCGGGATTGTTTGCCATTGGAGAATGTAACTTCTCAGATCATGGAGCCAACCGCCTGGGTGCAAGTGCCCTTATGCAGGGACTCGCGGACGGATATTTTATTATTGGAACCAGTATAGCCAGCTATCTGGGTTCCACAAAACAGGATGCTGTGGACAGTGATCATCCACAGTTCTCAGATGCAAAAAAACAGGTTCAGGGTCGTATCGACAAACTCCTGGACTGCAATGAAAGCGGCCCGGATGGAAAGCTCACCGTCGACGAAATCCACAAAGAGCTTGGCCTCCTGCTCTGGGATCATTGCGGCATGGCAAGGAACAAAGAAGGGCTTGAAAAAGCATTGACTGAACTTCCAGCCATTCAGGAAAAATTCTGGAACAATGTTTATATTCCAGGTACTGGTGAAGAGCTCAATCAATCCCTCGAACGAGCTGGCCGCCTTGCTGATTTCCTTGAATTTGCAGAGATAATGATCCTTGACGCACTGAATCGGGAAGAATCATGCGGCTGTCATCTTCGGGAAGAAAGCCAGACAGAAGACAATGAAGCCAAGCGTGATGATGCCGGATACAGCCATGTTGCAGTTTGGGAGTACCAGGGAGATAGAGGCGCACCAAAACTCCACAAAGAGCAATTACTCTTCGAAAATGTTACTCCAAGCCAGCGAAGCTATAAATAATGTAACTATTCGGTGGCACCCGAATTTGGCCAAACCACCGTACTGTAACTGTTTAGGAGTACCCCATATTCGTTCATTTGAACCTTCGAAGCGTACTAGTGATACTCGAGAAGATTCAAATGGACGTAGATGGAGTGCTCCTGAATAGTTACTAAATAACAGAGACTTTTTATTATGAGCACAACAAGTATTAACCTCAGCCTTGAAATATGGCGTCAAAAAGACTCCAAAGCAAAAGGCGATTTTGAAACCTATAAACTAACTAATATTTCTACGGATATGTCATTTCTGGAAATGCTCGATGTCCTGAATGAACAGCTTACCCGTGAAGGAAGTGATCCGGTGGCATTTGATCATGACTGCCGTGAAGGTATTTGTGGTATGTGCGGGGCTGTAATCAACGGCATTGCCCATGGTCCAGAACCCGAAACCACGCTTTGTCAACTCCATATGCGGCATTTTAACGAAGGAGACACGTTGGTTATTGAACCATTTCGCTCCCGCGCCTTCCCCATCCATAAAGATCTGGTCACTGACCGCAGTGCGCTTGACAGGATTATTCAGGCCGGTGGCTATGTCTCTGTCAACACTGGAGGGACACCAGACGGCAACTCGACACCAATTCCTTCTGCCACTGCAGAACTTTCTATGGATGCCGCATCCTGTATAGGTTGCGGCGCCTGCGTTGCAAGTTGTCCAAATGGTGCAGCCATGCTTTTTACCGGTGCAAAGATTTCTCAATTAAGCTTATTACCCCAGGGGCAGCCGGAACGCAAAGAACGTGCCATGGCCATGGTAACGGCAATGGACAAAGAGGGATTTGGAAACTGTACCAACGAGCGGGAATGTGAGGCTGTCTGCCCCAAAGGAATATCAATACGGAATATTGCGAGGATGAACAGGGAATTTGTGAAAGCTTCATTTTTTTGATAAAAAAACTTAGGACTTGGTGATAACTACGAGTCCTTAGCTGCCCCCCAGGGATTCGTAAATCCCTCAATAATCATGCCGCTAAGTCGTATGGAAAGTCTGCTTTTACACTCAAATATTTGTTAAGTAACAATTTCCACAAGCAATACGTTACTATCAGGAGCCAGACTCTTTCGGTAATCATCAACATAGTCAACAGGAGCAGCCACTATCTTTTGGCATAAAAAGGAACTGATCTCTGTCAATGATTCGACAAGATCATCGGTAATTTTCCAAATATAATCGTATGCATGTTCACACGCTCATCATCGGTGCAGGTCCTGGCGGCCTTGCCTGCGCAAAAATTCTTGCTGAACAGGGTATCGACACCATTGTTCTTGAGAGAAAAAAAGTCATTGGCCCAAAGGTATGTGCGGGGGGGATTACCTGGAGTGGATTAATAAGCCGCGTGCCTGAAACACTAGCCGAGAAGTCATTTCCCAAACAATATATCAAAACTCCTTTCCAGAACATTTGTATTCAGGAAAAAACAGCAATCATCGCCACAGTTAATCGTGAAAAGCTTGGCCAGCATATGGCACAACTGGCACATGATGCTGGAGCAAAAATCCGTACGGGGGTAATTGTCCGAAAAATCCATACAGGAGCCCTTCTTGTTATTGATAAAGAAAACGGCACAGAGGAAGAAATCAGTTTTGATAATCTTGTCGGAGCAGATGGGTCAAGTTCACTTGTAAGAAGATTTTTAAAACTTGAAAGTAAACGATTAGGTATTGGCATAAACTATCAAATCCCCGGAGATGTTCCAAAAATGGAATGGCATCTCAACAATCGACTCTTCGGCAATGGCTATGCCTGGATCTTTCCTCACGTCGATACAATTTCCATCGGTGCTTATGCTGACAGAAAAACAATGGCGCCTGGAAAATTGAAGGATAACCTTATTAGCTGGGCCGGGAAACAGGGCTATGATTTGAAGCAACACCCTGCACATGCCGAATATATAAACTATGATTATCAGGGATGGCACTTTGCTAACATCTTTCTGGTAGGAGATGCAGCGGGTCTTGCCTCTGGCTTGACAGGAGAAGGTATCTACCCTGCCATAATATCCGGTGAACAGATTGCACTTACCATAGCGAATCCTGATCACTCCACTGCCATCATGGATGGTTTGATTTCCAGGCACGATAAGCACAGCAGAATGGTTGCTATCAGTGGCAAAAACGGGTTATTAAATTCCGTACTTGCAGAACTGGTGACACTAGGGCTTCGATCAGGTATGATCAAATTCGGTAAACTTGAAATGGCAGTATAACTATTCACACAGCACACACGGCACATGGCACACGAAAAAATGCACACCGCAAAAAAGAAAAAAGCTCTTTTTATCAATATTGCATTTGTAATAACCTTAATCGGAATTCTTCTTTTTCTATCCAAAGCACCGGAAATAACAACACAGTCACTCCCCCACGACGACGACCATAATCGTTTTTTTGCCATGAATAAAAAAGTTGCCGAGAAATTATGCGTGGAATGTCATACTCCCGAAGATGTTCACGAAATCCATAAGGATAGTACGCCGAATACCAATCGTTGTTTATTTTGCCATAGACGTGATTAACTACACATCGTAAATATTTGACTAGCACCCCAGACTTCTTTGTACCATCTCAAAGACATCTCCTGAAAGACCCTCTTTATCTGCAATGCGCTGAAGCTGTTTTCTCATAAGCTCCTGTCGAGCCCCATCGTAACGTTTCCACGTTGAGAATGGTGTGGCTAAGCGGGATGCAATCTGGGGATTACGGGAATCAAGTTCAAGGATCTGATCGGCCAGGAAACTGTAGCCTTCACCATTATTGCCATGAAAGTGAACATGATTTGAGCCAAATGCCCCAATCAATGAACGAACCTTATTAGGATTGCTAATGGAGAAAGCAGGATGCTTCATCAGTTCCTGCACCGACGCAAGTGTGTTTGGAAGACTTGAAGTTGCCTGTAAGATAAGCCATTTATCCATAACCAGAACATCGTCTTGCCATTTTTCATAAAAATGATCTAACAATTCCCGGCGCTCCGGAATATCGCAGTTACTAAAAGCCGCCAGCACTGCGATGGTATCGGTCATATTCTGACCATCATGATACTGTCGCAATGCACGCTCCACATCAGACTGATCAGGAGATTTGCCAGCTAAAAGATATGAGAGACAGACGTTCTTCAACCGCCTCTGTCCCATGGCTTCAGGGGTTAATGTATATTCCCCCTGATCACAATTCTCTTCCCAGACCTGCCTGAATTCGACCTGTAAAGATCTGCAGAGTTCCTGACGAACAAATTGTCTTCCACCATGTAGATTATCAGGATCAATCACTTTCATTTGCTGAGCAAGATAACTCTCTTCCGGTAAGCTTAATGCCATTGCAAGAAGCGATTTATCACTCTTGCGATCAGTCAAAATCCTTTTTACAGCCTCCACAAATAATGGATCGAGAACGGGCTCTTCCCTCTTTTGCAATGCTGTGGTGGTTTCAAGAATAACTGCTTCACTTAAACGGAAGGCAGCATCCCATCGATTAAAAGGATCTGAATCATTTGCCATAAGGAATGCAAGCTGCTCCCTGTCCTGCCATGGCATAACTTTTACAGGGGCTGAAAAACCGCGTAAGAGGGACAAAACAGGTTTTTCAGAAATGTTTTCAAAGGAATAGCTCTCTCTTTCGCTGCGAAGGTGTAACAAACTTTTGCCTGGGTTTATATCCTGACCAGCCGAATCGAGAAGGCCAAAATTTAACGGGATATGAAATGCTTTTTTATTCTTCTGCAACTGATTTGGAGTAGATGGACAGCTTTGTGACACTGTAAGAGTATATTTTTTTGAATTTTCATTCCAGTCTTCTTCAACCTGTAATTCTGGCGTACCGGATTGACTATACCAGAGTTTAAACTGGTCAAGATCGACGCCGGAAGCATCAGCCATGGCAGACACAAAATCATCACAGGTAACTGCCTGTCCATCATGACGCTCAAAATAAAGATCCATTCCTTTTCGAAAGTTTTCAACACCAAGCAAGGTATGTATCATGCGAATTACTTCAGCGCCTTTATTATAAACAGTCGCAGTATAAAAATTATTAATTTCCACAAAGGAATCGGGACGAACAGAATGCGACATGGCCCCGGCATCTTCACGGAATTGAAAACTACGCAATACCCGTACATCATCAATACGCTGTATGGCACGTGAATTCATATCTGATGAAAATTCCTGATCACGAAACACGGTTAAACCTTCTTTCAGGCTGAGCTGGAACCAATCGCGACAGGTTACCCTGTTGCCTGTCCAGTTATGGAAATATTCATGCCCGATTACTCCTTCAATACCAAGATAATCCTGATCGGTAGCTGTCTCCTTACTTGCAAGTACATACTTGGAGTTAAAGACATTCAGCCCTTTGTTCTCCATGGCGCCCATATTGAAATCATCAACTGCCACTATCATAAACATATCAAGGTCGTACTCAAGCCCGAATTTCTCTTCATCCCATTGCATACTTTTTTTCAGGGAGGTCATGGCATGTCCGCATTTATTGCGGTTGCTTGATTCCACAAATATTTTTAAATCAATTTTGCGGCCGGACATGGTCACGTAGGAATCGTTAATCGAAACAAGATCACCTGCAACAAGTGCAAACAGATAACAGGGCTTGGGAAAAGGATCTTCCCATACAGCGAAGTGTCGACCGTCTTCAAGATCTCCCTCCTCCACCAAATTACCGTTTGAAAGCAGAACAGGACAACTTTTTTTATCTGCCTCAATACGAGTGGTGAACCGTGTCATAACGTCGGGTCTATCAAGATAATACGTTATCTTTCGAAACCCTTCGGCTTCACACTGAGTGCAAAAATTGCCACTGGATCGATACAATCCTTCAAGTTCTGTATTTTTATCCGGATAAATCCGGGTACTAACTTCAAGCATAAAAGTGTCCGGCATATCAAGCAGAGTCAAGCCATCTTCAGTCGGCAGATATTTATCACCTGATAATTCCACACCATCCACTGCAATGCTCAAAAGTTCAAGCTCCTGGCCATTTAGAAAAAGCTCTCCACCTGTCTCCTGAGAATCCGGATTCTTTTGAAAAACAGTTTTAGCATGCACAATACAATCTTGGTCACTCAGCAGAAAGTCAAGCTGCAGTTCGTTTATAAGAAAAACAGGAACCTGATAATCTTTTCGATAAATGGTAGAATGCTTTTTGTCTGACATGATTTTTCCTTTTTCTATTTTTCAATTCTGTTGGCGTTGACAGCCAATGAATTCCAGTATATTTTCCGTAAACAATAAAAATCGAACTTACAATTCAATACTATATTAACGTTGAGGCGACAATCCCATGATCAAAATAAATGAGCATTACCTGAAACTTCAGGCCTCCTATCTTTTTTCAAATATTGCAAAGAAAGTAGGTGAATTTCAGGAAGCCAATCCCGATAAAGATATCATCCGTCTTGGCATTGGTGATGTAACTCGTGCACTCCCTCAAGCCTGCACGGATGCCTTTCATTCAGCAATTGACGAAATGGCTACAGATAGTGGATTCCGCGGATACGGTCCTGAACAGGGGTATGATTTTTTACGTGAGGCCATTGCAAAAAATGATTTTCAGGCGCGTGGTGCAGATATCTCGGCAGATGAAATATTTGTAAGTGATGGTGCCAAGTGCGATACCGGAAACATTCAGGAACTGTTCACAACTGACGCCAAAATTGCCATCCCTGATCCTGTGTACCCGGTGTATCTTGATACAAATGTTATGGCCGGTCGTACCGGAGGTTTTGAAGATGGTCGCTACAAGGGAATTATCTATCTTGATTCAACAAAAGAAAATAATTATGTACCGAGCCTGCCAACTGAAAAACCGGATCTTATTTATCTCTGTTTCCCAAATAATCCTACGGGCTCCACCATCACCAAAGCAGAGCTGAAAACATGGGTCGATTATGCAAAAGAAAACCAGGCTCTGATCCTCTTTGATGCTGCATACGAAGCCTTTATTCGCGACGAATCCCTTCCAAAATCCATTTATGAAGTGGAAGGTGCCAAAGAAGTGGCTATTGAATTCCGCTCTTTCTCTAAAAGTGCCGGATTTACAGGAACTCGATGTGCATATACTGTGGTCCCCAAAGAATGTGCAGCATTTGATGCAAAAGGCGGGAAACAGCTTATACACCCACTCTGGAATCGTCGACACTGTACAAAATTTAACGGTGTATCCTACCCTGTCCAGCGTGCTGCAGAAGCTGTTTACAGTGAGGCCGGTAAGGCGCAAGCCAGGGATCTCGTTGCCGGATATTTGAAAAATGCTGATCTTATCGCCAGGGAAATCAAGGATCTTGGCTATGGTTTTATAGGCGGAGACAACTCCCCATATATCTGGATTGAAGGAAATCGTGATTCCTGGGAATTCTTTGATATGCTGCTCAACAAAGCAGGCGTTGTTTGTACCCCAGGAGCAGGATTTGGAAAATGCGGTGAAGGGTATATCAGACTATCTGCCTTTAATTCATATGAAAATGTTGAAAAAGCAATGATTAGAATCAAGGAAGCGTTAGCTTAAAAAACTTACAGGATTGAAGATGCTCTGGTTACACCGCAGGGACGGTGTAACCAGATGGCAAAAGAAAAAAATACTTCGACATTCTCAGGCACTATCTTTTCTCTTCAAGAGTTGCAGGCTTAAAGGAAACCCGTTCCTCTTTACCACTTATCTCTTCAAACTGATCAAATCCCTGTTTCTGTAAGAATGCAATCACTCCCTGCACCAAACGTTCCGGAGCTGATGCACCGGCTGTGATGCAAATAGTGGAACCATCTTTCAGCCATTTCTTTTCAATATCGTGTTCATCATCAATCAAATACCCTTTCATGCCCGCCCGTTCCCCTACTTCGCGAAGTCTATTGGAATTTGAACTATTCTTTGATCCAACAACGAGTAAGGTATCACAACACTCACCAAGCTCCTTCATGGCTCTTTGACGGTTCAGAGTCGCATAGCAGATATTTGATTCTGGTCCTTTGATGCCGGGAAACCTCTCGAGTAATATATTACGTATCTCCTTGATATCATCCTGGCTTAATGTGGTTTGAGTCACATAGGCGACTCGATCTGGATCCTGTACTTGAATCTTCTGAGCCTCTTCCTCAGTTGCCACAATATGGACATTTCCACTAACTCGTCCGGCAGTTCCTTCTACCTCAGGATGCTTGTGATGGCCTATAATCAAAACATCATACCCATCCGCATAATAGGTCTCCACCATGTTATGGACAGATCCCACAAGAGGGCAAGTACCATCAATTGTGCGCAAGCCAAGGGTCTTGGCACGCATTTCGGTTGCCACCGAAACACCGTGGGCACTGAAAATACAGATGGCGTTTCTGGGCACATCAACCAGATCATTAACAAACACCACCCCCATTCTTTCAAGCTCCTGCACCACATTTTTATTATGGACAATTTCATGAAGCACAAAAATTGGCGCCCCATACTGTTTTAGCGCGAGCTTTACAGTGGAAATTGCCCGTTCAACACCAGCACAAAATCCTCTGGGATTTGCCAAAACGATCTTTTTTCTTTTTTTTCCCATTACTTCCTCAAGTTACACTAAGGACTCGGCGATAAATAACCTGAACTTTCCAATTCGCAACTGCACCACATCTCGGAGTCTGCGCTTACCTCAGTCGATTTTATATTTTCACAATCCTCACGTAGCCAGCTACGCTGCGGGTGTGAAAATATAAAATCGACTGAACCTGCAGCACATTTGCGACTGGAAAATTACACGTTATTTATCACCAAATCCTAAAAATAAACTTCTACCTCTGAAGATGTCAATAATACCTACAGTACTCTTCTCTTTTATTGAACAAACTTTTTGCATTTTTGTTTTTTATTTGGGTTTTATTTGCTATGGTATACAGCTTAGTACCTTACAGAACAATTTCTTGTTTTTTTTCAAAGAAATTTTCTGATAAAGCACTTATCCAGTGACTGCCTTTCTTCCTGAACAGGGTTAGTAAGATCAAGCTATAGGTAGAATTCAGTACTCATTACTTCTTCCAAAAAGGAATACTTTTTCATGAATACTCCTCAGACATTCACGGTGACACAACCCACGCAAATTCAGTTCGGGGCTGGATCCATTTCAAATCTTGCTGAAACCGTAAAAAGTTTCAACGGAAGCAAGGTATTTCTGGTTGTTGATCCCGGTCTTGTAAAAGCTGGTCTTATTTCTAAAGTTACAGCACCTCTTAAAAAAGCAAAAATTCCTTTTACCGTTTATGACAAAATTGATCCGGAGCCCGGCTTGAAGCTTGCCGACAAGGGGTGCAAACTTGCCAGGAAAGCTAAATGCGATTGTGTTGTTGGAGTGGGTGGAGGATCTGCCATGGATGTGGCAAAAGCCATCGCAATCCTGCTTACCAATGGCGGTAAAGCTGTGGATTATCTAGGGCTTGGACTGATAAAAAAACCAGGTGTTCCTAAAATCATGGTTCCCACTTCTTCCGGTACCGGTGCTGAAGTAACATTCACAGCCGTATTCATCAATGAAAAAACCGGTTCCAAGGGAGGAATGAACGGTGACCCGTTATATCCGGACGCCACCATCCTTGACCCTGAACTCACCATCAGTCTCCCGCCCCATGTGACAGCATTTACCGGTATTGATGCACTTACCCATGCACTCGAAGCCTATACATCCACTCAGGCACATAGTATCTCAGAGATGTATTCGCTGGAAGCAATCAGCCTGATCGCAGATAATCTACCTGCAGCCTATGCCAATGGCGACAACCTCGAAGCTCGTTCCGCCATGCTAATGGGATCACTCCTGGGCGGCAAGGCTCTTGCCACAGCAGGTGTTGGGCTGGTTCATGCCATGGCCTATCCCATGGGTGGCATGTTTGGCATCCCCCATGGTCTTGCCAATGCAGTGCTTCTTCCCTATGTGGTTGATTATAATCTTATTGGAGATATGAAAAAATTTGCCACTCTTGCTGAAATCCTTGGTCAGAACACCGATGATCTCACCCTGCGTGAATCTGCCAGTCTCTGTGTAGATGCACTTTTCAACTTAAACGATGATGTTGGTATCCCTGCAACTCTTAAAGACTTGGATATTCCATTTGATTCAATCCCTGAAATGGCTAAAATTGCACTCACTGTCACCAGACCAGTTGAAAATAACCCCAGAAAACCAACACTGGAAGATGTCATCTCAATTTACGAGACCGCTTTTAGCGGAGATATGCCCTTTTAGTCCTTTTCATTTATTACGCAGAACGTTCTGCTGTTTTTTTACCCAGAGACAGAATCCCCTGTCTCAATACTCTCTCCATGGAGGAAAGAACATGAATAAATTATTTGGTATGATGTCCGTAATATGCCTTAGTATGGTCATGACATTTGCAACAGCAGCTGACTCCCATGCTAAAAAGCGTATCGTATTTGGTGGTGGCCCCGCAGGTGGAACCTTCCAGGTTGTAGCCAATGCTATCCAGGTTTATAAACCTGTTAAAGAGATGGCTGACTTCACCGTCAAAGCCCAATCTTCTGCCGGCTCCGTAGAGAATCTTCGTAAGGTTAACTCAGGAAAATCTGATTTTGCAACTGTCTACTCCGGACACGTTTATCTTGGTGCCAATGGCATGATGAAAAACGACACCAAAAAATATGAGAATGTTTTGGCCGTTGCCTATCTTTATGGTGCTCCTGCCCAGCTTGTAGTGCGCGCTGATTCCGGTATCAAATCCGTAAAAGATCTTGCCGGCAAAAAAGTTGGTGTTGGTAATGCCGGATCCGGTGCATTTGCAAACTGCGAACTCTTTTTCACCCACATGGGCGTATGGGATAAAATTGAACGCAATGCCATGGGTTACAATGATGCCGCCGCAGCATTTGGTAACAAACAACTTGATGCCTTCTGGCTCTTCACCGCATTCCCATCAGGAGCGGTAATTATGGCAGCACAGACCAATGATATCGCAATGATCGACCTCGAAGCAGACGCCGTCGCTTCCGGCTTTTATGAAAAATATCCCTACTTCTCAAAACTTACTGTTCCCGCTGGAACGTATAAAGGTGTTGATGTAGATACCCCGTCATTTCAGGATTCCGCTCTCTGGGTAGCCAACAAAGACGTAGCTGATGATGTTGTATA
>DQVD01000314.1 GCA_015661935.1 Desulfocapsa sulfexigens
AATCCTGGACATTTTGCAAATTCACAATTTGGTCCAGTTCTGCCAACGAATGTTCCATCTCCACATGATTTTGCTTCTGCAGTACAAATTGGACCACTTCCGTCGTCGTCATAACCAGCCCCATTATTATTAAAATTTTCGTCATCAGTCGCATTTTGAATGAAAAAATCACCGTTTTCATATTCTGAAAAATCTTCGTTTTGTACATCTTCGAGGGTTCTCCAAATTATTTCCACCATTTCTCCACGATTATTTTTTCTGTCTGGTTGAAAAGTTCCATCACCATAATCTTTTATAATCCCTTCTTCTTGTGCGTATAAAATTGCATCTCTAAAATTTTGTTTTTCACCAACATCAGTAAAGGCGGCAGAAATATTTTGAAGGGAAAAGAAAGAACTTCCAAAAATCAAAAGTGCCAACGCTCGCAAGTAATAAAAGTTTTTCATAGTAATGGAGTTTAAAAATAAAAATTTTGCTTACATTGAAATGATTTTTCTCTAAATATGAAATTTATTTTTTATGGGGATACGGAGCATAAAAATATCTGCTTTCCCCCACCTCATTACAATTTGGATTTTTTTCACTTTCTCCTTCTTTCAAAAGAAAATTGAGAATATGTCGCCTAACGTTTAGGCTATGGTTAGTACGGGATTTCGAAGGACTGAACTTGCGGACTTTATTCAAGGCACTTCACTTTGGTTAAGCACCAAAACCCGTATTAACTATAGCCATTGTTGGCAACTGGCTTTTTTTATACCACATTTTCCTCATTGATAAAATCAAACCCTTTCTTTTCTGACATATTTAAGTATTCATCATCCCTCATAAAAACAGAATCGGTTTTGTACAAAGAACTGAAACACTCACTCCAGTCCGCATTATGTTCTGACCAGTCACCTGTGCTGTCAACCGTTCCCCGGTGGAAAGTTCCAGAGAATACAAAGTGCTCGCTCCCCGAAAAACATGGCTGATTATTTTGGCTCTCACCTTTGAGGAAGAATCCAGGATCACCTGTTCCGGTCTCACAAAAACATGTACTCTGCTGCCTGGTAAAAGATGATTCGGATTGTTGTGTATGATTGTTCCAAGTGGATATTCCACATTGCCATTCTCCAGAATGTGCCCATCAAGCAGAGTGCCATCGCTCACAAAAGAGGCGATTTCACTTGTAATCGGATGATCGTATAAGGCTGACGCCGTGTCCCATTGCAGAAGTTTTCCATTTTTCATAACGCCTACATAATCGGCAAAGGCAAAGGCTTCTTCCTGGTCGTGGGTTACAATCAGCGTTGTAATATCTTTTTCCTTTACAATCTTTTTTACCTGTTCTGCAATCTGTTCACGCATTCGTACATCAAGGCCTGAAAAAGGTTCGTCAAGCAGAAGGAGGTCGGGATTTGTTACAAGAGCACGCCCCAGTGCTACTCTTTGCTGCTGGCCACCGGAGAGTTGATGCGGATATTTCCTTCCATAACCGCCAAGCCCCACAGTAAGAAGCATTACCTCCACTTTTCCGAGTTGTACTTTTCGGGGCATATTGAAAAGGGCAAAGCGGATATTATCGGCTACTGTCAGATGCGGGAAAAGTGCGTAATCCTGAAAAACCATGGCTATATTTCTTTTTTCCGGTGGTATCCATATTGCTTCTGAGGCTATATTTTTATCTGCTATTTCAATTTTTCCTTTTGACTGTTTTTCAAGCCCTGCAATAATCCGTAGCAGTGTGGTTTTTCCAGACCCGCTCGATCCCAGCAGACAGCCGATCTCCCCCCTTTGTAATGATAAGGAAACATCAGTGAGCGTTTGCACTGTGTCGTAACTATGAGAAATAGTAGATACCTTCAGCTGTGTTTTCATATCATGTCCTTGACGAACTGCGTATTAACAGGAAAACCGGGATAATTCCGGCCAGCACAAGAACCAGGGAAGGCAGTGCTGCACGTTCCCATTCACCTTCTGAGGTCAGTTCAAATATTTTCACAGCAAGGGTATCCCAGCCAAAAGGACGAGTCATAAGTGTTAAGGGCAGTTCTTTCATCACATCCACAAACACAAGAACCGTGCCAACCAGAACCCCCTGACTGAGCATGGGAATATGGACACGTTTTAAGAGGGTAAAGCCTCGTAATCCGGCAAGACGGGCTGCATCATCAAGGCCTGGTGTTATTCTCTGCATATTGGAATCGAGTGCTGCATATGCAGGAGCCAGAAAACGCACCAGATATCCAGCAAGCATGACAATAATTGTATTCCTGAACAGGGGATCAATCGAGATATGAAAGACTGTATCTGCAAGGCCAATCAGGCTTTTATCGATCTGGCTCAGCATGATAAAAAAGCCTACTGCAAGCACGGAACCCGGCAGCCCATAGCCCACCGTTGCAAGTTTAACTATGCCTCCGGTTACAGGTCCCGGATGCAGTCTTCGTGTATAGGATAAAATCAGTGCAGCCATACAGGTGATTATGGAGGCAATGGCTGCAAGTATCAGAGTTTTAGCAGTAATCTCCAGATATCTTGAACCAAATTCGATCTCGAAAGTATCTTTTGTCCAGAAAAGCAACTGCGTAACAGGCACTGCAAAAGCCAGGCAAAATACAATTGTACAAAAAAAGAATGCTGCTGCTTTCCTGCTGCCGGTTAGTTTAATCCGTTTCTGTTTTTCTTTGTTGATGCCTGTAAAACGCATCCGGGAACGCATCCGCTGCTCTATAACCAGTATGGCTATAACAAACAGCAGTAGCATGGAGGAAAGTTGCGCGGCAGCAGATATGGAAAAGAACCCGTACCACGCCTTATATATTCCGGTGGTGAAAGTATCATAATTAAATGCTGCCACTGCCCCGAAATCGGCAAGGGTTTCCATGATCACAAGCATCAAACCACCTGCAATCCAGGGTCTTGACATGGGGAGCGCTACCCGAAAAAAAGCCTGCCGGTTGCTACAACCAAGGGTTCGTGCTGCCTCAATTGTCTGCGCGCCCTGAGTCATAAATCCGGTGCGTGCCAGCAAATACACATACGGGTAGAGTGAAAGACTGATGATGCTGATTATTCCCGGTGTGTTACGGATATCCCCTATTATCACACCATTGCTATCCGGCATGAGCAACTTCAACACCCTTTCCACAGGACCGCTGAAATCAAGAATCCCGAGATATACAACTGCCAGCACATAGGAAGGCAGAGCCATTGGTAATAAAAGTGCACAGGAAAAGAACTTTCGCCCGGGAAATTCGCACATGCCGGTGAGCCAGCCAAGGGGAACACCAAGCAGTAGTGTTACAATTGATACGCCTGTAACCAGCAGAAAGGAATTAAGCAGTAAACCTGCAAGGAGATGTTCCGCCAGATGTGCCCAGATCTCCCTGTCGGGAGTAAATAATGATGCCATAAGGATCATTATTGGGATGCTTACCAGCAATGCTATAGCTGTAGCACTTATCTGCCAGCTATCCGGGTGTCGCCACCTCCTCAATAAAAAAGGTGCGCCTGTTACGGACGCACCCTGCTCAATCTGATAATCCTGCATGTTGAGAAATGTCTATTTTGTCGTATTAAAAGTTAAGGTGAATGCATACCAGACAACCTTTTTTCCTTCCAGTGGCAGTTTAAATTTAGCATTGATCAGCTGTATACCCGGCGGACCGATTACAACTTCAAGAGGATCGGAAGATGTTAGGTAAACCAACTCGTTATTCTCAATATGGGCATCGCTGTTCATTGTTACCCGTGCTTCCTTATGAGGCATGGGCTTACCATCAAAATAGAGCTGTATAATAAGAGCCTGGCCCTCCTTTAGAGCGCTTGGGTTCTGAAGGGGAACAATCTCTGCCTTCTGCCCGATGGGACTTGTCATAAAGTCAGCCCATTTGACAATATGTTTTGTCAGCTTAAACGATTCACCCTCTTCAATAATATCTTTGAGTCCGTCCGGTGTGTCACTGTTTTTCCAGCCACTTTCCGTATGAAACCAGTACTTGTTATCCAGGTTACCGGTGAGCAACAGGATATCATTTCCTGCTACAGTTCGTGCCACTCCTTTCCCGTCCTTGATGATGTCGCGCTTAATCTCAAGACTTATTTTTTTTGCTTCTTTGGTATAACCGCTGATTTCAGTTACCCGGGCAGGATCATAAAGATCTGTTTTCCCCTCATGGCCATAGGCAAATTCATAGCCGTTTTCTGTTTTGTCAAACCACATATTGTGGGCCGATGCCTGCCCTGCCAGAACCATCAGCATACCTATTACAAGGAAAAGCACACATCTTTTTATTGTATAATTCATAGTCACTTCCTGTCGAAAATTAGCACATATTCGGCTAGGAGGCTGTCCGAGAATGCCCTCCCCCCCAACTCTTCGTTATTTTAAAAAAATAATGCTCGTAATATCTTGTATATGACTGTGCTCATTTTTTCAAAATGCCTCGATTTGAGAAAAAAATGTCTGTTCTCGGACAAACTCCCGGGCTGCCTTTTAAGAGAGCCTCCGGTGTGGTAAGTCCTATTCCT